>JAITMT010000114.1 GCA_031277235.1 Tannerella sp. | reverse complement strand
TATTATTTTTAATGATTGATACTTAATGTTAAACCGTATTTTTGCAATCCGCCTGGTTGGCATCGCCCGGTAGAATAGTAAAGAACCCTTGGGACACATTCCGTACGGAAACAACGTTCATCGACCGGATGGGAGATAATGCGACCATGTACAGACAATATTTTCTACCGAGCGATAATCCCGTTGGGATTTTAGGTTAAAATTGAGCAGTCATAATTATTTGAACAAAATGTCAAAAGAAAAATCCATCTACGTATGCACGGATTGCGGGGCGGAATCCTTGAAATGGATTGGTAAATGTCCCGCCTGCGGTGCGTGGAACACGTATGTGGAGCATGTTGTCCGCAAGGAAACGAAAGCGCAGCGGGTGATTGAAGGTTTGGAGCGATCAAGCCCCAGACCGCTGTTACTCAGGGATGTAACTTCCAAGGAAGAAGTCAGGCTCGATTTGCGGGACGGCGAACTGAACAGGGTGTTGGGCGGCGGATTGGTCAAAGGTTCGCTGGTGTTGATAGGCGGCGAGCCGGGTATCGGAAAATCAACGCTCGTGTTGCAGACAATACTGAAATTGAAGGACATACGCACGATGTACGTGTCCGGAGAGGAAAGCGCGCAACAGTTGAAATTACGCGCCGACCGCCTCTCCGAAACCCTGACAGTCAACTGTTTCGTGTATTGCGAAACCAATATCGAGCAGATTTTCACGGAAGTAAAAAACACCAATCCCGATTTGCTAATCATAGACTCCATCCAGACGGTTTTTACGGAAACGATTGATTCGTCGCCCGGCAGCATTTCGCAGGTTCGCGAGTGTAGCGCGTTGATACTCAAGTTCGCCAAGGAAACGGGTATGCCGGTTTTGATCATCGGACATATCAATAAGGAGGGCAGCATCGCGGGACCGAAAGTGCTGGAGCATATTGTTGATACGGTGTTGCAGTTTGAGGGCGACCAGCATTACATGTATCGCATTTTGCGGAGCATCAAAAACCGTTTCGGCAGCACGGCGGAACTGGGGATTTACGAAATGCGGCAAAGCGGATTGCGGGAAGTGAGCAATCCTTCGGAACTTTTACTGACGGATAACCATCAGGGACTGAGCGGTGTAGCGATAGCGGCAGCCATCGAGGGCGTGCGTCCGTTTTTGATAGAAACGCAGTCGCTCGTGAGTTCTGCCGTTTACGGAATGCCGCAACGGAGCGCGACGGGTTTCGACATTCGCCGCATGAACATGTTGCTGGCGGTGCTGGAAAAGCGTGCCGGCTTCAAACTGGCGCAAAAGGATGTGTTTCTGAATATTGCAGGCGGTTTGCGGGTGAACGACCCCGCGATTGACCTGTCGGTGATTAGCGCCGTTTTGTCGTCAAGCCTTGATATTGCGATAGATAGGGAAGTTTGCATGGCGGGAGAAGTCGGTTTGTCGGGCGAAATCCGTCCCGTGAATCGCATTGAACAACGCATTCAGGAAGCCGAAAAACTCGGATTTTCGCGCATCATCATCCCGCAAATGAAAGGGTTAGACCTCTCGAAAATCAAAATCAAAGTGGTACAGGTCAAAAAAGTCGAGGAGGCTTTTAAGGCTTTGTTTGGATAAAAAATATGAATACTCCGTGTAATACTCAAATTTTGCAATCCACCAGGATTGCATCGTTCGGTAGAAAGCTCCTCCCCAGCCCTCCCCAAAGGGGAAGGAGTCACCCTCCTTCGGAAAGTTCTAAAATAAATTGGGTATTATTTGTGCATTCCGTTAGGAAACAACGTTCATCGACCGGAGGGGAGATAATGCATCGCTCGGTAGAAAATGTATTCCATTGTGGGTTGCATTCCGTACGGAATGCATCCTGTGGGTGGATTGCCTTTCTACCGAGCGATGCATCCCTGACGGGATGCCGAAAATCATTAGATACAATATTGAAAATACAAAAATATAAAAATCATTGATTATGAGAAAGTTGTTGTTGTATGTTTTCTTTCTGTCGCTTTTCGGAAATTTCATGAAAGCGCAGAATTTGACGGTGGAATACGATTTGGGATACGGCGATTTTTGTATGAGGGAGTATAAACGTCTATTCTATGATGTTGATAAAGAGATGATTCAAAAAAACTTTCCGGGAAATCTCATCCATCAGGTGAAAATCGGCATGGAGATGGGAGAAATGCATCATTTCGGGCTTTCCTACGACCGGTTGAGCACGGAAGGCAGACTTGATTTCGACAACATGGAAAGCCCGTCCATTGACATAACCGGCAACAGATTAGGTGTTTTCTATCGCATAACGCCTAAATTTCTGACGGGTAAAAAGTTAAAACCTTATTTTATGCTGACCGCAGGCGCCGTTCTGAATGAAGTGGATATGAGGGTATTAACTGATATTGGCGGAAATCTGATCAATAATGACAAAGGGACGGGTACCAATTATTTCCTTGAGCCTGCTTTGGGATTCAAAATGAAATTGACCCGACTTTTGACGTTGAATGTCAGCGCCGGGTATCAGGCTGATATACAGCGGAATTTGGAATTTGAAGGCTATGATACGCTTGTTAAACCGACTTGGAGCGGTCTGAGAGGCGGGGTGGGATTGATATTTTATCCTTTTAAATAGCCCCTCCCCAGCCCTCTCGAAGGGAGGGAGGAAAGACGGGAGAGAAAAGTCTTTCTTCTAGGGAGCGGACTATTAAGTGTTTTACATTCCGTCAGGAATGTATCGCCCGGTAGAAAGGTAAACAATCCAGAGGTTGCACTCCGTACGGAATGCAACCAACAACGGAATACATTTTCTACCGAGCGATATTCTCTGACGGGAATAAAACCTAACAGGAGGGTAATCCTTCCCCCTTTGGGGGAGTTAGAGGGGGGCTTAAATTTTTGTAAAAATGATTAAAGAATTTCAACTGCGTTTATTACCGGAACAGACTGAAAATGAGCATGTTCTGAAAGAGATTGTACAGCGTGAAACAGGCGAAGCGCCGGTAGCGGTGCGCGTATTGAAACGTTCTATTGACGCACGGCAACGCACGGTTTACGTGAACGTAACGCTTCGTGCCTTTATCAACGAATTTCCACCCGAAAATGAATATCAAACCATTGAATATAAAGATGTTTCAGGCGGAAAACCGGTTATTGTCGTTGGCGCAGGTCCGGCAGGACTTTTTGCGGCGTTGCGATTGATTGAACTGGGATTGAAACCTGTTGTGATTGAGCGCGGTAAGAACGTGCGCGACCGCAAAAGAGACATTGCGAAAATAAGTGTCGAACACCTCGTAAATCCCGAATCGAACTACTGTTTCGGCGAAGGCGGCGCGGGCGCGTATTCGGACGGAAAACTCTACACGCGAAGTAAAAAACGCGGCTCGGTGGACAGGATTTTGCATATCCTGTGTCAGTTCGGCGCAACGCCTGCCATTCTGCAAGACGTTCATCCTCACATTGGTACGGACAAATTACCGCGAATTATCGAAAATATCCGCAATCAAATCATCGAATGCGGCGGCGAGGTGCATTTTGAAACTTGCATGCAGTCGTTGATTATTCGGAATCGGGAAGTTTGCGGGATCGTAACCGCAGATTCTAAAGAGTTTATGGGTCCCGTCATTTTGGCTACCGGACATTCGGCGCGCGACGTATATCGCTATCTGGCTGCCGAAAACATTGATATGGAGGCAAAAGCGATTGCCGTCGGCGTGCGCGTCGAACATCCGCAGACGTTGATTGACCAAATCCGCTATCATCGGAAAGAGGGTAGGGGAGCGTTCCTGCCTGCGGCGGAATACAGTTTCACGGCGCAGTCGGCGGGACGCGGCGTTTATTCGTTCTGCATGTGTCCGGGCGGGTTTATCGTGCCTTCCGCCAGCGCGACGGAGCAGGTAGTTGTCAATGGAATGTCGCCTTCTCACCGCGGCTCGCAATGGGCTAATGCGGGGATGGTGGTGGAGGTTTCGCCGGAAGACTTTTTTAATGGACAATTGACAATTGACAATGGACAATTAATCCAAAATTCCCAATCGTTAATCTTCAATCCAAAATCTAAAATCCAAAATCCCAAATTAGCAGTATTGGATTTTCAGGAGGAATTGGAGCGTTTGGCTTGGATAAATGGCGGAATGCGACAAACGGCGCCTGCGCAGCGGATGGCGGATTTCGTGCAGCAGCGCAATTCGTCCGGCTTGCCCGAATCGTCCTATGTGCCCGGATTGTTGGCTTCGCCGCTGCATTTCTGGCTGCCGGAGTTTATAACATCCAGGTTAAGAGACGGTTTCCGGCAATTCGATAAAGTTTCGCGCGGATTCCTGACGAACGAAGCGGTTCTGACGGGGGTCGAAACGCGCACCTCGTCGCCTGTCCGCATTTTGCGCGACCGCGAAACCTTGCAGCACGTAACTTTGAAAAATCTTTATCCGTGCGGCGAAGGTGCCGGTTATGCCGGCGGAATCGTGTCCTCAGCCATTGACGGCGAGAATTGCGCGGAACGGGTGGTTTTCACATAGATCCTTGTGGAGAAGGGTAGGGGGTGAGGTCGAGATTTTTCAATTTCTTCAGAATGACGAAAAAATCGTAGATTCTAACTCTAATGGTGCTTGCTACGGAATGCCACTACATGGGAGAGAAGTCTATGCTGCAAACAAAATTTGAAAAAAATTATCGAAAGTGTTCATGTATTAAAAAATATTTTATCTTTGCACAAATTTTAGGTTTGAAGGGGTTGGATATTTCACTTGTAAAACCTTGAATGTTAGAATGTTAATTTTAGAGTTTTCACACTACTTCAATAAAATATGATGATATGAACGGCTCGCAAAAACTGTATCAAGTCCTTGATAATCTGAATATTCCGTTTGAATATCTGGAACATCCCGAGGTGCCGACCATTGAGATTGCCAAGCAGTATTGGGCGGGACACGACGCAAAACACTGCAAAAACCTGTTTTTCCGCAATCACAAGGGGAATCGCCATTATCTGGTCATTCTCGATTGCG
Source organism: Tannerella sp. (assembly GCA_031277235.1). Classification (GTDB taxonomy): domain Bacteria; phylum Bacteroidota; class Bacteroidia; order Bacteroidales; family Tannerellaceae; genus Tannerella. The sequence goes on along the minus strand of JAITMT010000114.1, from coordinate 1,189 downwards.
ATCAAAATATGGATATTCACGCGATTGAGAGGCTGTTGCGTCAGGGCAAACTGAGTTTTGCTTCCGAACAGCGCATGATGAAATATCTGGGTGTAACGCCCGGCTCGGTTACGCCTTTCGGTCTGATTAATGACGAAGAGCATCATGTGCATGTTTTTTTGGACGGCAACCTGCAAAAAGCCCGTAAACTGAGTTTTCATCCCTGCATCAATACTGCGTCGCTGATAGTTGCCAAAGACGATTTTCTTCGATTTATGGACTTTGTCGGGAATCCTTACGAATGGATTGATTTGTATTTTTAGACTGATGAATGCCCCATCTCATCCCTGACCGCAGCAATCACCCCGTCCATCTGGGCGAGGGCGAACATTCTGCCGAGGAACGAATAGCCTGGATTGTATTCTTTATCAACGTCTTCGGTCATCAGTTTGCCGTGGTCAATGCGCATCGGCAGCGCCGGTTTTTCGCGCTCGAAGATACGTACAAGTTCGATGAGATGACCGCGTCCGGCGAGGTGCGAAGCCTCGATGAAATTGCCTTCGTCATCAACGTCGGTACTGCGCAAATGCACAAAACCGGTGCGCGACGCGAATTTTCGCGCTATTTCGGGCAGTTCGTTGTGTGTGCCCGCGCTTAGCGAACCGGCGCAGAAAGCAATGCAATTACACGGATTATCAACGGCTTGCAGTATCCGGTCAATATCTTCAGCCGACGTGACGATGCGCGGAAGTCCCAGCATCTGATAGGGCGGATCGTCAGGATGGATGACCATCGTGATGCCGTATTTTTCACAGACGGGCATGATTCGCTCCAAAAAATATTTCAGGTTGGCGCGAAGAGCATCGCGGTCAATTCCCTCATAAAAAGAAAGTAATTTTTTGAATACGGCAACGGGACGTTGTTCGCCTTCCCGGATATTGCCGTTGATAAACTTCTGAGTCTTAACAATTATCGTATCAATCAATTCATCTTTTTCGGCTTCCGTAATTGTTTCGGCTAAATTCCGTACCTTTTGCATCTCCTGTGCCGTATAATCTTTTTCAGCATCCTGACGTTCAAGGATATGGATGTCAAAATAGGCAAACCTTATCCTGTCGAAATAGAGCGAATACGAGCCGTCGGGCATTTTGTGCATCAAATCGGTTCGTATCCAGTCAATTACGGGCATAAAATTATAGGTAACCGTTCT
>JAITMT010000107.1 GCA_031277235.1 Tannerella sp. | reverse complement strand
TGCGGTTACAGGCATTTTTTCAATATCGCCCCGGCGAAATTCCACATTGTTGAAACCCAATTTTTCGGCGTTGGCACGGGCTTTTTCAATCATTGCTTCGGTGAAATCTATACCGATTACTTTTCCGGTTTCGCCGGTTTCGGCTCTTGCCACGAAACAGTCGTTTCCTGCGCCGCTGCCCAAATCTATCACGGTGTCGCCTTTTTTGATTCTGGCAAATTGCGTGGGCAAACCGCAGCCCAAACTTAAATCCGCATCGGGATTGTAGCCGTTGAGTTCCGAATAATCGTCGCTCATAATATTATACACTTCTGTGGAGCAACCGCCTGCACCACAACAGGATGCGGCATTGGTTTCCTTGTCCTGCAAAGCAATTTCACTGTATTTTTGCTTTACGATTTCTTTGATTTGTTCGTTTGTATTCATTGTTGATTTATTAAAATTTTACATATTTTTTATTTCCTTTAATAACGCATATCCTATTTTTACGCTAAAAACGACGCCTAAGATTATTTTTCTTTTCCAATCCGTATCGTTTGAAAATTCTAAATCCTCCTGTACACTTCATCAAACGGGATACGCATTCTGTCGCCCCAGATGCCGCCTTCTTTTCGTATGCCGCAGGAAATCACCATATTGATTCCGGCGCCAAAGGGAAGTTTCAAAATCTTTTTCACCATTCGGCTGTCGAAACCTTCCATCGGACAAGTATCATAGCCTGTTTCAGCCATTGCCAGCATGAAAGTCTGCGCCGCCAAGCCGCAGGTTTTGTGCACCACCACACGCATATCACTTTCAGAGAGTTGATACATGGACGGACGGAAAATTCCGACTAAAATTCCAACCGTTTTCCTGATGAAACCCAATACGCCGAAAAACCGCGCATAGAGTAGCGGCATCACGATTCCGTAATATTGCCGCCAGCGTTTTATTCTCTTTTCGTGCTTCTGCGGCTGACTGTTTTTCAGTACATTCTGTATTTCCAGTTCCATCATTTTCCTGGCTCTTTTCCGAAACAAATCCTGCCTTGTCACGAACACAACCATTTCTTGCGCTGTTGTTGCAGCCATTTGACTGTGGTAGGCACGGGCAAGTTTCTGTAAAATTCCGGTATCGGTAACGTGATAAAATTCCCATAACTGCATGTTGGAAGAATTGGGAGCCAACGTCGCCAGTTCTATACACGATTTTACTTTTTCCGGGTCCAATGCCTTACTGTTGTCATAATGACGGGTCGAACGGCGGAAATTTACAATTTCACTGAATCGTTTTTCGTTTTCCATTGTTGTTTATTTGTTGTATTGTAATATTGCGATTATTCTGAATATATTTTTTTTAGCAACATTTTTGGCCGGTTACCGCAAATATGATTTCCGAAAAATATTCTTTCAAAGTGTTGAAAGTTTTTTCGTTAATGCAATAGCAAATGGCGTTTCCTTCGATGTTTCCCTTTATCAATCCGGCGTTTTTCAGTTCTTTTAAATGCTGGGAAACAGTGGGTTGCGCCAACGGCAATTCGTTCACGATGTCGCCGCAAATGCAGGCATTCGTTTTAACAAGATATTCCACGATTGCTACCCGTGCCGGATGTCCCAACGCTTTGGCTATTTTAGCAATATCATTCTGAATATCAGAATAATGATCTGTTCTTGTTGCTCCCATATTTTACTTTTTCTTATATTATAATATTGCAAAGTTACGATAAACTTTTGAACTTGCAAAATAATTTAAAAAAAATGCAAATAATTTTTTATGAATATACCTATTCATACCCAAACTTCTTTTCAATCCCAACGGGATTTATGTTTATAGAAAATGTCATATTTCAACCCCGTCCGACTCCTTCGGAATCGTATATTAATCTGAATTGTGTTTTCTATAAATATTTGAATCCGTTGGATTCATTTTTGCACTCTTTTAGGTGTTTATTAAGAATGCATCGCTAAAACCTCCCCTAATTCCTCCGAAGAAGCTACTGTCAATTTAGCCCGAATGGGCTTGATTTTCATACCCACAGCGTCAACGACCTGCGGCGCTTCGTCTCTGTTCTTCTCTGTTCTTCTCTCGGCTCCGCAGGTAACGCTCCGCTCACCTGCGGTTATGAAAATTTGGCTTTTCAAGCCATTGGCGGGGCTGTCAAGTTTTCCCCGAAGGGGATGAATCAATAGCACAGGGCAACGCCCTGTGAAAAACGACAACCCTACCCGGTCAGGCTGAAAGCCTGAAATCAAATTGATTACGCCCTTTCAGGGCTTGGATGGCGCCCGGCGTCCGGTCACAGGGCGTTGCCCTGTGCTATTGATTCAGAAGGCTTTCAGCCTTAAAACATTGAGAACTTGATAGCCCTGCTTTAGGCAGGATTGTCAACTTCTAATTGTGAGACCGGATTGAAATCTGATTTTATAGACCTGGAAAAACCTCATTAGCAAGTAAATACGACACCTATTTAACCTCATTCAATTGATAACAGCAGAAACCAACAAAAATGAGGTAATGAGGTGCCGGTGGGGATAATCCATCGGCTCTCTACTACTGAGGTCGTCCTGTTTATTAAATTAGGTGAAAATGAGGTTTGAAAGACAAATATAATTTTAGAACTTGACAGCCCTGCTTTAGGGACGAAAGTTAAGTTTTATTAAATTTTTCTGAAACCTGGATGTCCCGTTAGGGACGGCATATTGGTAGAAATGTGATGCCTTGCCCGGTAGAACGTGGCGCGGAGCTGTTCTTTTGCGATTTTTGTCTTAAACCGGGATTTTGACAGGATTATCAAGATTCCCAAGAATCCTGTTCATCTTGCCAATCTTGTTAAAATCATGGTTCAGACAATCAGGGGAACAATCTCAAAACCGTTCTTTCCAAACTCCTGCAAAGGCAAGAAAAAAAAACAGTAAAGGCTGAACATGACATGCAGTCTTTACTGTTTTCCCGGATTCAAACATCTGAATATTAATTCACTATGCCTGAATCTCCCAATCATCCAATCATCAAATCTTCCAATTAATTGCCCGGCGTTTCCTCGGTCGGTTGTTGAGCCGATTGCGGAATTTCGGTTGACGGCTGTTGCGTAGCGTCGGGCAGCGGCGTTGTTCCGAAATCGGGCACCGTCTGCTGTATCGGCAAACTTACGTTCGGAAGGACTTCCGACGGAGCGGCTCCCTTTTCGCGCGGAATCCATGCCGTAATGCTGATACACAGCACTACCAGCACGATGGCTGCTCCCCAGGTGAATTTCTCCAGAAAATCGGTCGTTTTGCGAACGCCCAACACCTGGTTGGAGGAGGAAAATCCGGCTGCCAAACCGCCGCCTTTCGAGTTCTGAACCAATACAATTAAAACTAACGCGATTGCAACAAGCACAATCAAAATTGATAAAAATGTGTACATTTCTTTTATTTTTTTATGTTAATAAGTTTCTCTAAATATCGAATTTGGTCTGCAAAGTAAGCGTTTTTTTCCGGATATTTCAAATTTAACACGCGAATTATTTCCAAAGCCTTGTCGTAACGCTTCTGGGAAAAATACACACGAGCCAGAGTTTCAGTGAAATACGAGTCGTCCAGCGAATTTTTGTCAAACGTCTCATTTTTCGGAATTGTTTCGTTTTCCGACTCATTTTCCGGCTTTTTTTCTTCCTTTTCCTGCGGATTAATTTGCAATTTTACGTCGCTTTCTATAAACGAATCAATCAAATCCTGATGTTTCAGGCGATTGCTCGCATTTTCCGGCGGAACAATATCCGCGGTATTGGCTTCAAGCCACGAAATATAATCTGCGGGAGCAATCGTAATATATTGATTTTTAATCCTTTCTTCCGATTTTGATACAGGCTGCTTCTCAATATACGAAATTTGTGGAGTCGAAGCGGTTTCTTCCTGCGCCGTAACAAAAGGAGTCGGTGTTGAAGTAGGCGTTTTTTCCTTATATTCAACGGTTTGTTCTTCGACGTCCGTATGTTGCGGTTCAAATTTTTCTTTCTCAATGAGCATGAATAGACGTCTCCGGTCGGGCACATAAACGGACATTCGCTTGAGTTCCTTCTGAAAACGCACGTCTTCGAGCAGCGACAAATTTTTCAGATACAGTATCCTTGCCGCCTGAAAATAAGGATATTCGTCAACCAACTGCCTGATTTCCGATAGGGATGATTTCGTCAGCGTCGAAGGATTTGAAATCCATTTATATAGCTCATTGATAGTCATATATCACCAGTTTGCAACAGTTTGGTTAAAAATTTGATCAACGATCTCTTCAACGATGAGTTGCGAAAGTTCGTCCTGCACCTGCTCAATCGTATTGTTATTGCTAAAGTCCTGATAGGCAGTGAAAGACTGCTCAAAATCCTCGTCGGGATTCGTATTGTTCGTATAGCGCACGCGCACCGTAATTGATAGGCGCGTTTGTGAAGCATAGGCGTCTTCCTTAACTGCCTGAGGCATAAATACATAGTTGGTGATTTCGCCTTCCAAATCCAAATCGCCGTTTTCACGCAAGATTTGCAGTTTGGTCTGACGGGTATATTTGTCTTTCAATTCCTCCGTAAATTTCTGTTCCAGAGGAGGATAGATCAGTGGCGCCATATTCGGGAAATCCTTTATCGAAATGGAGTGAACTTTGGTGTAGTCTATGGACGCGCCGTTGAATTTGTAAGTTATTGAGCAGGAAATCAATACCATACAAACAATCATGATGACGCCTGTTTGATGCAACTTTTTCATTCCAGTCCGTATTCCTTAATTTTCCGGTAAAGCGTCCGTTCCGAGATTTTCAGGTCAGCCGCCGCATTTCTCCGTTTTCCCCTATTGCGATCCAACGCCCTCCTAATCAAGTCTTTTTCCACATCCAAGAGCGACATGGATTCTTCCACCGCTTCCGCATCCTGAATCGCAGCATCATGTATCGGATGCAGCGGTACTTTCTGAACCGGTGCAGCCGCCTTAAAAGTCTCTTTTTCAACGGTATTAACCGGTGCATTGCCGTTCATGATGTCGTGCACGAGTTTTTTCAAATCGTTCACATCCTTTTTCATGTCGAAAAGCACCTGATACAGGATTTCCCTTTCGCTGTTAAACACCTTACCATCATCGGCATGAGGTATCAGAACGGGCAGTTTCTCCATCGAAATATTGGGCAAATGGAACTGCAAAACGTCTTTCGTGATTTCGCGGTTTTCCTCGATGACGGAGATGCGCTCCACAATGTTTTTCAACTCGCGGACGTTCCCGGGCCATCTGTAAGATAGCAACAACTGCTTCGCGTCCTCGTTCAGAGAAATCGCAGGCATCCGGTATTTGTCGGCGCTGTCGCTCGCAAACTTGCGGAACAGCAGCAACACGTCTTCAGACCGCTCCCGCAGAGGCGGTATCCGAATCGGCACCGTGTTCAGGCGATAATACAAATCTTCGCGGAACTTGTGATTTTCAACGGCTTCCGCCAGATTGACATTTGTTGCCGCCACAATCCGGACGTTTGTTTTCTGCACTTTGGACGAGCCAACTTTCAGAAATTCACCCGATTCAAGCACGCGCAACAATCGCACCTGCGTCGCCAGCGGCAATTCGCCGACTTCGTCGAGAAAAATCGTGCCGCCGTCCGCCACTTCAAAATAACCTTTGCGTAAATCCTTTGCGTCTGTAAATGAGCCTTTTTCGTGTCCGAAAAGTTCGGAATCAATCGTGCCTTCGGGAATTGCGCCGCAGTTCACGGCGATATATTGCGCATGTTTACGCGGACTGTTCAAATGAATAATCTGCGGAAAATACTCCTTTCCGACCCCGCTTTCGCCCGTAATCAGCACGGACAAGTCGGTCGGCGCGACCTGCAAAGCCACGTCAATAGCCCTGTTCAGTTCGGCATTATTACCAATAATTCCGAAACGCTGTTTAACCTGTTGTATATCATTATTAGTCATAACTGAAACTGCAATTTTGCCTGTTTGACTGACAAAATTACAATATTTCTTCCAAATGACAAAGAAATTTCAATTTTTTTCCAGCAATTTATGATAATGGCAGGTCATAATCCCGTCCCGGCGCTCGTTCCAGAGGTGCATGGCGCCGCCGTTGCAATCGTGAAAAGACTTGCAGGAAGCGCATTGTCCCGTCTTGCACCATTCGCGGTTGCGCATCACCTGAAAACGGTTTTGCCAGACGTCGAGAAAATTGTCCGCGTAAATATTTCCCTGCGCAAACGAGCGGTTGATGTTCGGACAGGCGGAAATCGAGCCGTCAATCAGCACGGAGCCGATATTGACGCCTGCGCGGCAGAAAAAAGATGCATCGCGCACCCGATTTTCA
>JAITMT010000410.1 GCA_031277235.1 Tannerella sp. | reverse complement strand
TTTTTATAGGGATTTTACTCGAAAAAAGAATATACCGCGTTGATATTCCGGATGTCACGGTTGTAGGGAAGCGTCCAGACGACCTCGTTTTTTTCGTCAATTTCGATGAGGAGCGGATTACCGGCGCTACCGTCTGGCAGTCTGCCGTTCGCGATGAGGGCGTGCCCGTTGCCGTAAGGGATGATTTCGCCGACGAACTGGAGCGAAGCGCCTTTTACACTGCCTGTTACATACGTTTCTTCGAGCGGATTGCGGGGATTTACCGCCAAAAGACAGCGATTCAGACCACCCGAAACGATCCAGTTCCCGTCCTGTATCTCCTTGATAGAGAACAAGTCATAGTTTAATATTACGCTACGTTTGCTTTTGCCTTCGGAGGTCAATTCCACGACTTTCCGTTTTTCTATCATTGGGATAAGGTAAGTGTCGCTGTCGGTCTTGGAGATTTGGCGAAACTGGTAGTTCGTGTTGAAAGTTACGGTGTTAAACGCTATCTCTTTCCGCTGTTTGCCTTCCTTGTCCAGTTCGACGATGCGCGCAGGCTGTCCGCAAACGCCGATCAGGAAACCGCCGTCGGGTAATTGCGAGGCGCTGTGTATCTCTTCGCCTTCCCGGGCGGCATAGTCCCATATCTGCTCGTGATCGCGATTTATCAGGCGCGCTCCATTTTTGTAAGCGTATAATACATAGCCTTTTTCGGTGATTTTTATCGAGTTACATTCATCGCCGGAAGACAATTCGTGCTTCCACTCGATATTTCCCGTTTTCTTGTCTATGATGGCGATTTCGTTCCAGCCGCTTCCTGCAACGGCTAATTTTTCATTGCCTTTGCAGGCGGTAAAAATTATACTGAATAGTAAGATTATCAGTAAGGTAAGTTGTTTCTTCATACGCTTAATTATCATTTTTAACGACACAAAAGTACATATAAAAATTGAATTGAAAAAAAAACTCTATCTTTGCAATCCGATTTGATAATTTTGAAGAAAATGTTCAAGGATTTGTTTAAATTGGCTACGGCATTGATTTTGAAGCCTTCCGAAACGTGGATTGCTTTGAAGGGAAGGGACGAGGGAACCCGCAACGACCTCTTTTTGCGACGGTACATTTATCCGTTGCTTGGCGTCGTTGTGCTGGCGTCGTTTGCCGGTATTTTCCTGTCTCGCAGTGATTTTGATTTTCAGATTGCGCTTAAATCCCTGATTTTGTCGCTGGCGGCTTATCTGGGCGGTTTCTTTCTCGCTTCCTACGCACTGAACTATGTGTGGATCAGGTATTTCAGGCGGGAGAGCGATTACTTCCTTTGCCAGCGGTTTGCGGGCTATTCTTCTACATTGATTTATGCACTGAGCATCGTGCTGAGCCTGTTGCCCGAATTTTTCTTTCTCCGAATCATCGTGCTTTACACGGTTTACATGGTGTGGGAAGGTTCAATCCGGTATATGCAAATTCGCGTCGAAGAGCAGATGAAATTTGTGCTGTCCGCCTCCGCGCTGGTCATTCTTTCGCCCTGGGTGATAGAGTTTTTGCTGCGAATGTTGATGCCGGGATTGCGGATATGATGTACTGAATTTTTGAATACAAATTATACAAAAAATGCAAATTTTAGAAAATTATATCTAATTTATAATCAGTTTATTATAACTAAAATTAAGATATTATATTTGTGTAATTTGCGTTCCTTCAAGACAACTTCTTTATTCTTCCTTTTTCTTTCTGAGGAATATTTCCGAAAGCCGGGAAAAATCTTTGCGGAAAATGATGCCAACTCCCTGACGGGTAAGTGATTTTGTCGTGTAGCGATACAAATCGTTGGCGTGGTTGTAGGCTTTCAGGCTGATTTCGCCGCTGCGGTTGAGTTTGTATTCGAGATCAAACTCGCCCACAAAGGCGTTTTGCTGAATAAAATTGTCCCTGTATCCGAAATTCCCGTTGAATAACAGCCGGTTATTGAGCAAACGGCTCGACAGCATCATTTCAACTTCCGTATCTTCAATGCCATCCTGACGGGAACGTATATTGGTGCCTATCTGCACTTTATCGGAGATACTGCTGAGAATATTGGACAATTGCGCCGAAAGAGCGGATGAAGCGACCGCGTTGAACTCGTTGGTACGGAAGTTGTTACGCGAATAATCAGGCGTATAGAACTTGTTAAGAGCCAGTAAATAAATGATTTGACGTGTCATCATATCTTCCGTATCAATAAACGAGCGCACCTGCCGCTCCAATTCGCTTTTGGATTGAGGCAGTTCGAGATCGAACGAAATTGTCGGATTTTGCAGCGGTCCGTCCAAATTCAAAATACAGTTTACCGGAATGGTTGTGTTTGCCGTTTCAAAAACAAGCGCCTGGTCAAGGTCTTGAATATTAGCCGAAAGCGTGTATATGGCATGAATGGCGAGGTTGGCGTTCATCGGATCGCCGTTGAATGAAACCGTGCTGCCGTCGCGAATATTGAAACGTTTGTATATCAATTGTTGCAGACTGAAATTATAAATTCCGTCCAGAATGTTGAAATTGCCAAACATCTGTAAATCATTGCGATTACCGTATAAAACATTCATATTACCGGTACCGTTTCCCCTGATTTTATCATCCGAAACCGGGTCAAGAATCAGTTCAAAAGTCGCGTCAGGCGTTGCCTCAATTGAAAAATTGAGGTTGTAATCCATGCTCGATGACGATTGTTGGGTTTCGGGTTGACGCGAGGACAGAAAATTCGTTTTATCTTCGTTATTATCAATAAATTGGATGAAATCAAAGTTTTCGGCGCCTGTTTGCTCCATGTAATTGAAACCTACCGAAGTGCCCGCTTCGCTGCGCACATTTGCGCCAATGTTAATAAATTCCTCAGTACCTGCAATTTGCGAAGTTCCGCTCACATAAACCGTTCCGTAGAGTTCCGGTTTCATCCTCGGCGTTACGTCATAAACCAGCATTCTATTGGCTGACAGATTGAGGTCATATTTCAAATCCCTGAAGAAGTCGTGTTGAAAATTGAGCGTCAACAAACCCGTATTACCGTCTCTGTCACGCACTTCCGTATTACGCATCGTGATGGAATTAGCGTCCATTCTGACCGAGTCGGAAAAGTAATAGTCTGTATTTAAGATATTTATACCTATACTTCCGTCTTTTACGAAGGTTGAGCCTTCAAGCGTTACATCTTTAAAGGAGCCATACAGGTGGACTTTTCCGAATCCGCGCCCGCTCACCTTGTTGGCGAAAGCATCCATATAGTGATTTAAAAATCCGATATTCAGATCTTTAGCGTCAAAATAGAGCGATATTCCCTGTTTTTTGCCGACGGGAAAAATATAGCCGCTCACGTCCGTCCAGGTCGTTGAGTCGCTGTTATAAATCGAGCCGATTAACGATATACCCTTTTCGTGCTCTTCCCATTCGCTGTATAGACTCAAGTTGCCGAGCGTCGCGTGATTAAACGCAAAATCCTGTACCTCCAGTTTTCCTTCAATGACTCGACTTTCCGTCAACTCGCGTGCATTAATCTTACCGGTCGCCCTGCCACCGAAATGCACAGCCGAAATGTTGAGCACGTCGAAAATATGCCCGATTTCAATGTCTTTCAATTCCAGAAACAGTTTTTCCTGCGGATTTTTGGAAATGAGACCGTTCAGATGCAGATATTGGTTTTCCTTGGAAATCAGCAAATTATTGATCCGAATATCACCGTCCGCAATTGTAATGGCTGCGGGTTCCACAGTCCACAGCGAATCCATAATCGTGAATTGCGTTTGCGGTACCGAAATTTCCGTTCGCAGTCTTTGTATTTTTTCATTTATGGAATCCTTTATAAATAAGGTAGATAGGTCAAATTTTGCCTCGAATTTTTCCTTGCTGTCCTTTGTCCAGTTGAATGTTGATTTCAGACTGTCATTTTGGGCGTAAGTATATAAATCAATGTTATTCAGTTCATTGTTTTTATCCATCATGGACGAGATGAGGCGCATATCAAGTTTCTCGCCGACTGTTTCCATCTGAAAATTAATGTTTTCCAGCGAAGTTTTACCCATTGTCAGCGCGGCGACATAAATTTCCGTCTCCAGGGAATTGTATTTACTGCTGTAATGCCCCCTGATATTGCCCTTATTCACCAACAAAACGGGAATTTTCAAAATTTTCGTCAGGTTATCCGTATTTTCAACCGTAAAATAAAAATTAAACGAATTTCTCGCTTCTCCTTTCTTTTTCAGCGTTTTACGTCCTTCGGAAACCAATGTCGGCAAATATTTTTCCGCCGTAGTCAGCAAGTCGGGCATCAGGGTTGAAAACGAGTAATCGCCTTTAATATAACCGTTTATGATGTTCGACGAGACGTTCAACTGTTTTGCCAGCGGATCCTGTCGATTGGTTTCGATATGTAACTTGTTAATATCCAGCGTATCGGTTTCAGTATGAAACACAATATCGTTAATATCAATGAATCCGTTAAATTCGTCGAGGTTTTTCCCTTCAAACATTGCCCTGACTTGCAGCGAAACGGAAGGTTCCTTGAATCGTTGGGTCAGATTGAGCCGGTCGGGGCGGAAATCGGTCAGGTCAGCGCTGAAATTGAACGCCGAATTTTCCCGGTCGTTCCTGAACAGTCCTTTCAGTTCGAGTTTTCCGTTAGGGTCGTCAATATTCATAACTCCCTCATATTCATTGTTTTTAAAATTTCCCGACAAAAAGATGTTTTCGTAATTGTAACCTTTATAGTGCGCCTCGTTGATGTGTGCGGTGATTGTCCCGAAAGGCTTTTGCCGGTAAGGCTGCGTTAAGTCAATATCCGCTTCAAACCGTGCCGTTCCGTAGGGATTACCCTCTGCAAAAAGTTGGTTGATTTGCAAATCCGAAGAAGAAACATAGCCTTTCAACGTCAGCGTTTTGTCTGTCCGGGCGTTGTAGCCGACCATCAAATCCATCAGTACGGAACCAATTGAAGATGAGAATGTTCCGCGAGTCTGCAAATGATTCAAATATCCGTAAATTTCACCGGTAAATTGCAGTTCGTCAATATTTGTAAGCAGTTTGGGGGTGGCGGCGTTTTCTTTTTTTTGCAGACTGTTTACGATTTGCAGCAAGGCTCCGGTCTTGGTTCTCAATTCCTTAACGCGGGCATTAACGTACAAGTCCTCGTTTTTATTGATCAATCCCCGCAAATCGGCATTGCCCGCAACGATGATTTCATTACCGTAATGAATATCTATATCATTGATTGACAAAGTGTTCAAAGTTCCCGAAAGGTGAGATTGCAAGTTGGCTTTTCCGGTAAAATGCTGCAATTCGGGAGAAAAAGCCTTCAAATCGGAAGGCGTGAGTTCCGACTTGCTGATAATCAGTGTAAAAGGCGCTTCCTTCCAACTTCGGGCAAGGCTATCCGTTTTCGCCAATCCGACGCCGATATTTGCCGCAGGAATCCGAATCGTAGAATGGGGCAGTGTCAGCGTAAAATGCTCCATAACAGTAGAATCCGCATTGGAAATAAAAGACGCCGTCAATTTCCTGACCGAAAAACCGGACGTTTCGTTGAAACTCAACTTGTTGATTGCCGCATGAATACTGTCCCGACTGAACAGGTTGAACGACAACCTGCCGCTAATATCGGTAATGTCAATATGGTCGGGATTAAAAACGTTTTTTGTAATGGCTTCACTTTCAACATCTAATCTAAAATTTCCGCGCCGCAGCAGAATGGAGTTGATACTCAAATTAATAGCGGTATTGTTGTTACTTTTTTTCAGCAAGGGCTTGATGATTTCTTCCAGATTACTCTCACTGTCAGACGTTTTCTTTGTTAAATTCAAATGAAAGCCAAACAGCCGCACATTCGTAATCACCCATTCCTTTTTCAGCGCCGGCAACAGTTTGAATCCGACTGTCAAATTGTTTACCGTCAATAGCGTATCCTTGCTTTTATCAATGACTGTCACGTCTTTAAGCGCTATTTTGTTGAGCCAGTCAATTTCTATTTTTCGGATTTCAACCGGCGTTTGCAGGTATTCGGACAGTTCCTTTTCGGTAAAAAGAACTACTTTTCGCTGAAAATAAGGGATATTCAGCGAAATTACGGGTATGAAATAAAAAATCCATAAAAGGATGAATGCCGTAATTATTATGTATTTAAGTCCTCTAATTCTGCTCTTCCTTTATAAAAACAGGTACAAATATACGAAAAAATCGGAAATTGGGGCTTTGATTTGCATTTTTTTACGGAAAACGGAGATTTCTACCGAAAAATATTTTTTCAAAAAGTTGTTGCATAATGGAAAAAAGTTACTACCTTTGCAGCCGCTTTTGAGAAAGCAGCGTAGTTTTGATATTACGAAAAGTGGCTCAGTTTTAGTATTGCGGAAGTAGCTCAGTTGGTAGAGCATAACCTTGCCAAGGTTAGGGTCGCGGGTTCGAGTCCCGTCTTCCGCTCAACGAAAAGATTTGAGTATTTGAATATTCGAAAATTTTCAAATTGTTCAATCTTCGAATGATCAGGAGATTGCCCGAGTGGCGGAATTGGTAGACGCGCTCGTTTCAGGTGCGAGTGGGGTTAAAGCCGTGCAGGTTCGAGTCCTGTTTCGGGCACAGAAAGATTGGAATTTGAAGATTTGAGAATTTGAAGATTTGAAGATTCGAGGGTCAATGTTGAATTTTCAAATCTTCAAATTTTTGAATGAAATTGAATGCGCAGGTGGTGAAATTGGCAGACACGCTACTTTGAGGGGGTAGTGCCGGCAACGGTGTGTGAGTTCGAGTCTCATCCTGCGCACAAGAAATTCAAAATTTGAAGGTTCGAGGTTCAAGATTTGAAAATTTGAAGATTCAAGGTTGGAAGTTCAAAGTTGAATGTATTCCATGTAATCTTCAAATGAAAATATCGCGGTTGAAAAGTTTTTTTGGAAGAAAATTTTGTATTCCCGAAAACAATTTCTACCTTTGCACGCTCAAAATCGAAAATTAAGGAAATAAATAAAACAAAATACAATGTCAAAGATTTGTCAAATTACGGGAAAGAGGGCGCAGACGGGCAATAATGTTGCCCATTCAAACGTGCGGACAAAGCGGAAATTCAACGTAAATCTCTTTACAAAGAATTTCTACTGGGTGGAACAGCGCACGTGGATAAGCCTCAACGTTTCAGCCGCAGGATTGCGTCTGATCAACAAAATTGGAGTGGACGCAGCCGTCAAGAAAGCTGCTCAAAAAGGGTATTTATATACATAATGTAAAGGGAGGAGCAGAACCATGGCAAAAAAAGTAAAAGGAAACAGAATACAGGTAATACTGGAATGTACCGAACATAAAACCAGCGGATTACCCGGCATGTCGCGCTACATCACGACCAAAAATCGCAAAAATACGACACAGCGTTTGGAATTGAAAAAATACAATCCCGTGTTGAAGAAAATGACTGTACATAAGGAAATTAAATAAGAGGAGATTAGATTATGGCAAAAAAAGCGGTAGCAACGTTTAAAACAGGCGAAGGGCGTACCTATTCAAAAGTCATCAGAATGGTGAAATCCCCCAAAACGGGCGCATACGTCTTTCAGGAAGAAATGATTCCCAATGAAGAGGTGAAAGAATATTTCAGTAAAAAGTAATTTTCAGAAGATATTTTATTAAAAGTGGAAAACTCTTTCCTAAACCAATAGGAGAGGGTTTTTTGTATGTGTTCATAAAAAAATTTTGACAATTGAAAAATTACCCTTATTTTTGTTCGATATTTTGGAGAAAGACATTAACCCATAAAATTAGTATAAAATGAAATTTAACGTATCAAGTTCGGCATTGTTTAATGCCTTGCAATCAACGAGTAAGGTAATCAGTTCAAAAAACACGTTACCTATTTTAGACAGTTTCCTGTTTAATCTTGAAGACAATAATCTGATAATCACGGCTTCAGACCAGGAAATCAGAATGGTAACATCCACCAGCGTCCTGAGTTCCGAAGGCAGCGGATTCGTAGCCATCGAAGCCAAAAGATTACTGGAACCGCTGAAGGAATTGCCCGACCAACCGCTTGATTTTGAGATCAATGATGACAATCTGGCAATCACGGTCAAATATGCAAACGGAAAGTTCAACATTCCGGGTCAAAGTGGCGACGCATATCCGCAACAGAAACCATTAAACGCTGATTCCAAAAAGTTTACGATAGAATCGAACGCATTACTCAGCGGACTGTCGAGAGCGTTTTTCGCTACCGCCGAAGACGATTTTCGCCCCGTAATGGCAGGTATCTATCTCGATATCAAGCCTGAAAATCTGACATTTGTCGCTTCCGACGGACATAAACTTGTTCGCCTGCGCAACAAAACCGTGCAGACGGGAATTACCGCAGCGCTTATTTTGCCCAAAAAACCGATCAACCTCCTGAAAACATCGTTGCCGAAGAGCAATGAAACGGTTTCCGTGGAGTTCGATTCCAACAACGTTTACTTCAAAACTTCGGCGTTTGAGATGGTTTGCAGACTCATCGAAGGCACTTATCCCAATTACGACGCGGTGATTCCGACCGATAATCCCAACATTTTGACGATAGACCGCCTCTCGCTCCTGAAAGCCCTGAAACTTGTTTCCAATTTCACCAGCGAATCCAGCGAACTGATAAAAATCGAAATTGCCGATAACTCGTTGAAAGTCTCCGCACAAGACCTCGATTTTTCGACTTCGGCGGAAGAAACGGTTACTTGCCAATACAGTTCTTCGCCGTTGAGCATTGGTTTCAAATCGTCGTTTTTGATTGATATACTGTCGAATATGACGACGGCGAGCATTGATATTCAACTGGCTGATCCGTCGCGTGCCGGCGTTATCGTTCCGACGGTCAATGAAGAAAACGAAGACGACCTGATGTTGCTGATGCCGATGATGTTAAATGATTAACGGCTCGCGGAATGAAATTAAATTTAAGGAATCCGCTCGTATTTTTTGACCTGGAAACGACGGGCGTCAATATCTCCAGCGACCGGATCGTGGAGATTTCGTACTTGAAAGTGACGCCCAACGGCAACGAAGAATCCAAAACCCGGCGTATCAATCCTCAAAGGCATATTCCGGAGCAAGCGACTGCTATTCACGGTATTACGGACGAAGACGTGAAAGATTGTCCCACGTTCAAGGAGATAGCCAAGTCGCTTGCCGCACAGATTGAGGGATGCGACCTGGCAGGCTTCAATTCCAACCGTTTCGATATTCCGCTGCTGGCGGAGGAGTTTCTCCGCGCCGACGTAAATATAGATTTGGCCAAGCGTAAATTCGTTGATATTCAGACAATTTATCATAAAATGGAGCCTCGCAACCTGATAGCCGCCTACAAACATTATTGCGGCAAGGATTTGACCGAAGCGCATAGCGCAGAAGCCGATACACGAGCCACTTACGAGGTTTTGATGGCGCAGTTGGACCGTTATCCCGAACTGGAAAACGATATTGAAAAACTTTCGGTTTTTTCGAGTTTTACGAACAATGTTGATTTTGCGGGCAGGATGATTTTTAATGAAAAAAATGAGGAAGTAATCAATTTTGGGAAGTATAAAGGTCTGTTGGTCAAAGATGTATTGAAAAAAGATCCCGGCTATTACAGTTGGATTATGCAGGGAGATTTTGCGCTGGATACGAAACAGAAATTGACGGAGATACGGCTGCGGATGAATAGTTAATTAATTGACAATTGATAATTTACAATTGACAATGAGATGAAAGGGAAAAAAATTATTTTGGGCATAACGGGCAGTATTGCGGCTTACAAGGCGGCGTTTCTGGTGCGGGCGTTGGTGAAGGAAGGTGCAGAAGTACAGGTTGTTATGACTCCTTCTGCGAAAGAATTTATTACGCCGCTGACTTTAGCCACGTTGAGTCGCAAGCCCGTCATCAGTGAATTTTTCTCGAATCGCGACGGCGTCTGGAACAGCCACGTTGAGTTGGGATTGTGGGCGGACGCGATGCTCATTGCGCCAGCCACAGCCTCTACGATTGCCAAAATGGTGAATGGCGTTGCCGATAATATGCTGATAACAACTTATTTATCGTGCAGAGCGCCTGTGTTCGTCGCGCCTGCCATGGATTTGGACATGTTTGCCCACCCGGCGACACAGCAAAATTTAGACCGGTTGCGTTCTTTTGGAAATTTCATCATCGAACCGGAAACGGGCGAATTGGCAAGCGGTCTCGAAGGGAAGGGAAGAATGTCTGAACCTGCTGATATTGTGCGTATTCTGGATGATTTTTTTACTAAAAGCGAAACGCTTCGCGGAAAAAAAGTGTTGATAACAGCCGGTCCTACATACGAAAAGATTGATCCTGTACGTTTTATAGGAAACTATTCGTCCGGTAAAATGGGTTTTGCCTTGGCGGAGGCTTTTGCCCAAAGAGGGGCGGACGTTACGATGATTGCGGGTCCCGTTTCGTTGCAAACGCAGCACAGTCGCATCAAACGGATAGACGTGGAATCGGCTGACGAGATGTATGATGCTGCCGTAAAGTATTTTCCTACAAGTGATTACGCTGTTCTATGCGCGGCGGTTGCCGACTACAAGCCGAAAGAGCAGGCTGCCGAAAAAATCAAACGCGAAAAGCAGGAGGAAATGATGATTTCTCTTGTAAGTAACAGAGACATAGCGGCTAAACTCGGCGAAATGAAACAGCCGAATCAACTGTTAGCGGGTTTTGCGCTCGAAACAAACAACGCGGTTGCCAACGCCAAAGACAAGTTGAGGCGAAAAAATCTGGATTTGATTGTCCTCAATTCGCTGAATGAGAAAGGTGCAGGCTTTGGCGTTGATACTAACCGGGTTACGTTGATTGACAAGATCGGTAACGAAGTTGACGTCCCGCTGAAATCGAAAACAGAAATTGCCGACGAAATAGTTGATTATTTAGTGTTTAGAGTTTAGAGATATGAAAAGATTGATTTACAGTATTTTATTGGCGATTGCCGTATGTTTTTCTGCCCATTCGCAGGAACTGAACGCCGTTTTAACGATAAACAGTGATCGGATTCAAGGTACGAATAAGCAGATTTTCAATACGTTGCAAATGGCTTTGACGGAATTTATCAATACGCGAAAATGGACGACGGCGACATTTTCACCGAACGAACGGATTGACTGTACGTTTACCATTATTGTCAATACGCTGGAAAACAATGTTTTCAGTTGTGAAATTCAAGTCCAGTCGCGCCGTCCGGTTTACAATTCGACCTATTCAACAACGACTTTCAATTTTCGCGATACTGAATTTGACTTTGAATACACTGAATTTGAGCCGCTTGAATATACCGAAAACGTGTTGAACAGCAATTTGACCGCGACGATTATTTACTACATTAACATGGTTTTGGGTTTCGATTTCAACAGTTTTTCGCCCGGCGGAGGCAAGGAGTTTTTCCAGCAGGCGATGCAAATCGTAACACTCGCACAATCAAATCCTTCGTGGAACGGCTGGAAACCTTTCAGCGGTAACCGAAATCGCCACGCACTCGCTACGGCGCTTACTGAAAATCAGGGAGATGTGTTTCATACATTCTGGTACACCTACCATCGCAAGGGATTGGACGAAATGGCTGCCAATGCGGACAGGGGACGCGCCAACATCATCGCGGCGTTGCCCGATTTGAAAACGCTGAAAGACGCGAGACCGATGTCGGTTTTGCTCCAAATCTTTCAGGATTGCAAACTGGACGAGACCGTTTCCATCCTCTCCAAAGCCACGTTGCAGGAAAAAGAAGAGGAATACAAACTGTTTTACGGGCTTTTTCCGGCTGCTTCATCCCGTTACGAAAAACTGAAAAACTGATGCTTAAATCGCTGAATATTAGGAATTATGTGTTGATTGACGAACTGGATATCCGTTTTGAAGGCGGATTTTCGGTTATCACGGGTGAAACGGGAGCCGGCAAGTCGGTGATATTGGGCGCTTTAGGGCTTGTGTTGGGCGAACGCGCCGACAGTAAAAGTATTCAGTCGGGCAAGGAAAAATGTGTGATTGAAGCCGCTTTCGATATTTCCGCTTATGATTTGCAGGCTTACTTTGCAGAAAACGATTTGGAATATGATAGCGTGGAATGTCTGTTTCGCAGGGAATTATACACTTCGGGCAAGTCACGCGCCTTTATTAATGATACTCCTGTACAATTGTCTGTTGTTAAAACGTTGGGAGACAAATTGATAGATATTCATTCGCAACATCAAAACCTGTTGCTTGCCGATTCGCAGTTTCAACTCAACGTCGTGGACGTGATGGCGCAATCGCACCGGCAACTGTCGGAATACAAAGCCATTTATCATTCGTATATATCTATCAATGAGAAAATTAATGATTTTATAGAAAAAGCGCAGAGCGCCAAAAATGAAGAAGATTTTATCCGCTTTCAATATGACGAATTGAGCGCCGTAAAGTTGCAAGCGGGCGAACAGGAGGAGTTGGAGCAGGAACTTGAAACGCTCGCCCATGCCGAGGAAATCAAAATAGCGCTGTACAAGGTGGAGGATTCGCTGAATAGCGAGGAGCAGTCCGTTTTGGGTAAAATGAAGGAGTCCGTCTCGGCTTTGGAACACATAACTGCCTATTTTTCAAAGGCTGAGGAGTTTCGCGAGCGATTGGAATCTGCGTATATCGAACTGGGCGATATTGCTTCGGAAATCAACGGTTTGAAAGATGAAATCGAGTATGAACCGGAACGTATAAACGCTGTTAATGAGCGACTTGACACGATATATTCCTTGCAGCGGAAACACAAGGTTTCGACCGTCGGGGAACTGCTGGAAAAATGTGCTGCATTTGCCGAAAAACTGCATTCGATTGAATCATTCGACGAGGAAATTGAGGCATTGCGCAGGCAGCAACGGGATTTGCTCGAAACGCTGCTGAAACAGGCTGAAGAACTGACGCAATTACGCCGCAAAGCATCGAAAAACATTGAAAAAGAGATTATTGACTTGATGGTCTCGCTGGGAATCGTCAATGCGCGTTTCCAAATTTCCTTTTCAGCGAAAGAGAAACCGTCAATCACCGGAATGGATGATGTAAGTTTCTTATTTTCAGCCAATAAAAACGAGGAGTTAAAGTCTGTGGCGCAGACGGCTTCGGGAGGCGAAATATCCCGCCTGATGCTTTGCCTCAAATCCATTCTTGCCGGTTTTACCGCGCTTCCAACCATTATTTTTGACGAAATAGACGCCGGCGTTTCAGGCGAAATAGCTGCCAGAATGGCGGACATCATGCAATCGCTGGGAAATAAAATGCAGGTGATAACGATTACGCACCTACCTCAAATCGCCGCCAAAGGGAAACAGCATTACTTTGTTTATAAGGAAGATACGTATGACCGTACGCATACGCGAATCCGGTTGCTTGGACAAAATGAACGCACGGAAGAAATTGCCCGTATGTTGAGCGGCGCGCAATTGACTGCTGCTGCTATTGAGAATGCTAAGGCGTTGCTGGCTAACGTTTGACGTGAAGAATTTCCCCCCAAATTCCATTCCAATAATTTCGACGCAAAAGGGTTTGCATACTTTCAGCGAATTATTTTTTCAGATTCTTCCCTTTGCCTGAAAGACAGGAGGATTGCCAATTATTTGAGTTTTTATTTCATCAGTTTCGCTTTCAATTCTTCGGCTCTTTTCCGTCCTGCCTCGTAATTCGGGTCGAGCCGGATGGCTTTGTCGAGAAAAGCAATGGCTTGGACTCTGAATTTCTTGCCGCGGCGCTGCTTTGCCCATGCCCAATAAGTAAAACTCATGACTTTTCGGTTCGCGTAGTCATTGTTTTTTTCGTACTTTTCGATGATGGATTGAAAGTCCCGTTTCGCCAGTTTTCGTTTGGAAAAGAAAATACGGGGCAAATTTTCGGCTACGCTTCCCCGCATAAATTCGGGTGCATAACTCACATCCGAATACTTCTCGACGGCGTCGCGGAACATCTCAAAAGCATTGCCCAGCAATCTCAATTTCCCGGTTTCCGCGCCAACCAGAGACAGGGCTGACGCTCTGTAGGAGGCTATGAACGGCAGCAATTCCCGGGGCGTTCCGGTCGAATTGAAGAGTCCGTTCAGCAGTTCAAAACTCTTTTGGGCATACCCCTTAAATTCCGTCTTTGAGAAAAAGGAGAGATTCAGGGATGTTTCGTGGTAAATGATACCCAACCGGACCCTGTTCATTTCGGAAGGATTTTGCGCGCAGTCCACTTCGACCTCCGTGAGTTTTAATTTCAACGCGGTCGTGTCTATAAATTCCATCACATCGTCTAATTGCTGTTCGAAGGCTTTTACGGTTGAAAAGTCCAATTTCTGTGCTGCTGCATTGTCTGTTGCTGTCATTGTCATCATGATTAAAGTGAATAATTTGTACTTCATTTCTTATCAATTGAAGTGCAAAAGTACGGCGCGACAACGGCTTAAAACGATGATTTAAGTTAAGATTTTTGACTTTGCATGGATTCTTCTCTGAATTCTGCTCAAACTTTCGGGACTGATTCCTAATAAATTGGCAATGTATTTTTGCGGGATTCGCTGAAAAAGTCCGGAGCGGTTTTTGAGTAGATTGTTGAAGCGTTCTTCGGGCTTGTCGGACGAAAGCGACATCGCAATTTCCGTAGCCCGCACCGCTGCCTGCTCGGTCATCAAGCGCCCGAAAGTTTCGTATTTGTTACATTCCCGGTACAATTTATAGAGATTTTCTTTCCGAATGATACATAACATGGTGTTTTCCATCGCCTGCAAGTTCATGATACCGGTCGTATGATGCGTGAAACTTTGAAAATCCGTCACCCAGCAATTCTCAAGAGAAATGTCGCAGGTTTTTTCCTCGCCGTCCTTTGTGTGGAAGTGTCTGATTGTACCTTTCACGATAAATCCGATGACATCGCAAACCTTTCCCGCCTGAAACAGAAACTCTTTTTTCTTCAAATGCTTTTCTTCAAAATAAATATCAATAAATTGAAGTTCCTCCTCCGTGAAAGGAACAGTATTTTTGCAAAATGTTTTCAGTTCGTCGCGCATTTATTTTTTGTCTTGCTGAACCGTAGTGAAGAATCTGTATTTTTTTTCATGCATGAGACAAAAAATTGTTTTATCAGTGATATCTGCGGATAAACTCCTCAATATCAACCAATTTCTGCTCTCCGGTAAGCATATTTTTAAGCGTTATTTTATTTTCGGCAATTTCCGTTTCGCCGACGATGGCTACGAACGGAATCTTCTTTGTATCAGCGTATCCCATCTGTTTTTTCATTTTTGCGGCTTCGGGAAACAGTTCGGCACGGATGCCCGCCGCACGGACTTTCGCGATAACCGGCAACAAATATTGCACTTCCTTTTCTCCGAAATTAACAAACAGGATTTGCGTGGTTTTCAACGCATTATCGGGATATAAATCCAGTTGATTCAAAATATCGTAGATGCGTTCTGCGCCAAACGAAATGCCCACGCCCGAAACGCCATCCAACCCGAAAAGTCCTGTCAAATTGTCATAACGACCGCCGCCGGTGATGCTACCCATCTCTACGTCAAGGGCTTTCACTTCAAAAATTGCACCCGTGTAATAATTCAATCCGCGCGCCAGCGTCAAATCAACTTCCACTTCGGCTTTCAACGGCAAATTTTCCGTAAAATTGAGAATATACGCTATTTCTTCGATTCCTTTCAGTCCTTTCTCGCTGTTTTTCAACGAGTTTTGCAATACCGACAATTTTTCGCGATTGTTGCCTTTCAGCGTCAAAACCGGTTGCAGCAATTCGATAGACTGCTCCGAAATCCCCTTATTTCTCAATTCTTCGTTTACGTTATCCAAGCCGATTTTGTCAATTTTGTCAATTGCCACCGTAATATCCGTGATTTTGTCGGCGGCGCCTATCATTTCGGCGATGCCCGACAGGATTTTTCGGTTGTTGATTTTGATGCAGACCCGTATGCCGAAACGGCTGAAAACCTCGTCAATGATTTGAACAAATTCCACTTCATTCATCAGAGAATCAGAGCCTACCACATCCACGTCGCACTGGTAAAACTCGCGATAACGCCCTTTTTGCGGACGGTCGGCGCGCCAGACGGGCTGAATTTGATACCGCTTGAACGGAAATTGAATTTCGTTGCGGTGCATCACCACATACCGCGCAAAAGGAACGGTCAAATCATACCGCAACCCTTTCTCGCACAACTGATTGGCAAGACGCGGCAAATTTTTATCCGTCCAGTCTTCCGGCTTGACGTCGCTTAGAAAATCACCCGAATTGAGTATCTTAAACAGCAGTTTATCACCCTCTTCTCCGTATTTTCCCATCAGCGTGGAAAGATTTTCCATCGAAGGCGTTTCTATCTGTTCGAAACCGTGCAGGTTATAGACCTCGCGAATCGTGTCAAAAATGTAAGTTCGCTTCGCCATTTCAACCGGCGAAAAGTCGCGCGTTCCCTTTGGAATGGATGGTTTCATGGGTATCAATTCCTGCGACCCATGAATATCATAATGTAATAAAGCAGCGTTGCCAGCGAGCCAAGCGCCGCCACGACATACGTGTACGCAGCCGAGCGAAGCGCCGATTTGGCGGCTCCGTCCGTTTGAATATTCGTAATGCCTGCACTGCTCAACCACGCAATCGCGCGCTGACTGGCGTTGATTTCAACCGGTAACGTGACGAAACTGAACAGGGTAGTCAATGCAAACAGCACGATACCCGCCAACATCAGTTGCGGAAAAATATTCAACAGAAACATCCCGCCCAGCAAAACCCACTGTACGATGTTCGACGAAAAACTGACGACCGGCACCAGCGCCGAGCGCATTTTCAGCGGCGCATAAGCGTAGGCGTGCTGCACGGCGTGTCCGCATTCGTGCGCGGCAACGGCAGCAGCCGCTACATTCCGCTGATTATAAACTGCTTCACTCAAATTGACCGTCTTGGTCTGCGGGTTGAAATGGTCGGTCAGATGTCCCCTCACGCTCGTAACCTGAACGTCGTAAATTCCGTTGTCGCGTAACATCATTTCTGCGACTTCCCTGCCGCTCATTCCCAACGGTATTTTCGAATATTTCTTAAACTTGCTTTGTAAATTCGCTGATACTAACCAACTTGCCAGCGCTATCGCGCCGAATAATATCCAATATCCAGGAGTTGCTATCATTTCTTTAATATTTTAATTGTTTATAATAAATTGATTCAAACAAAAATCTTGCCAAAGTTACCGGACAATCGTCTGCTCGCGGTCGGGACCCACCGAAACAATCACAATCGGCACGCCCAGTTCCTCCTCGAGAAACGACAGATAGGCGTTAAATTCTTCGGGAAATTCGTCCTCGCTTTTCATGTTGCCCATGTCCGTTTTCCAGCCGTCAATTTCCGTGTAAATCGGCTCGATTTCCACATCCGCCACTTCAAACGGAAATCGTGTAACTTCTTCTCCATTAATACGATACGCGACACATGCCCGAATCGTATCAAACGTATCCAGAACGTCACTTTTCATCATGATCAACTTCGTAACTCC
Source organism: Tannerella sp. (assembly GCA_031277235.1). Lineage (GTDB taxonomy): Bacteria > Bacteroidota > Bacteroidia > Bacteroidales > Tannerellaceae > Tannerella. The sequence continues at coordinate 7,963 of JAITMT010000410.1, read as the reverse complement.
GTCAATCATAATGGCATAGCGCAATGCCACGAGGTCAATCCATCCGCAACGCCGCTTGCGTCCCGTTACCGAGCCGTATTCGTTTCCGCGCGAGCACATCAAATCGCCGACGTCGTTCTTCTGTTCGGTCGGGAACGGTCCTCCGCCTACGCGCGTACAATATGCTTTAAAAATGCCATAGACTTCGCCGATGTTTCGCGGCGCCACGCCCAAGCCCGTGCAGCAACCGGCGCACACTGTATTTGAGGAAGTTACGTAAGGATACGAACCGAAATCAACGTCCAGCATCGTGCCTTGCGCGCCCTCTGCCAAAATCTTTTTGCCGTCTTCCAGAAAATGATTGACAACATGTTCGCTATCAATTAGTTGAAACTTTTTCAAATATTCCAGTGCGCTGAACCAGTCTTTTTCAATTTCGGCGATGTTGTAGGGATAGTTCATGGCGCGAAGCATATTTTCGTGACGCAGTTTCGCCGCCGCGTATTTTTTATCGAAATCATGCAGTAAATCGCCTATTCTCAATCCGTTACGACTGATTTTGTCGGTATAGGCAGGACCGATTCCCTTGCCGGTCGTACCGATCTTGCCGGTGCCCTTTGCCTGTTCGTTGGCGGCGTCCAAAATCCGGTGTGTCGGCATGATCAGATGCGCCTTTTTCGAGATATATAATTGATTCACAATATCATGCCCGCTCTCTGCCAAGTTTACCGCCTCTTCCTTGAACAGAATCGGGTCAATCACCACGCCGTTACCGATAATATTGATTTTCCCGCCCTGAAAAATGCCGGACGGAATGGAGCGGAGCACGTATTTTCGACCGTCAAATTCAAGCGTGTGCCCCGCATTCGGTCCGCCTTGAAAGCGCGCAACAACATCATAATCAGGGGTTAAAACGTCCACTACTTTCCCTTTGCCTTCGTCGCCCCACTGCAATCCCAATAAAACATCAACTTTTGTCATTTTGTTTTCTTTTTTTTACTTCTTCTCTGATTTGTCTGTATTTACATTTTGAGCATAAACCGTAGATATTCAGCGCATAATATTCGGGCGTAAATTTCGGAATCTTGAATCCCGTCAAAATATTGCTTAATTTTCCGATTCTCACGCTCTTCACTACGCCGCAAGTCGTGCAAACGATATGGTGATGCTCATCCGAAATATATTTTAATTCATAAAGTACGTTTGTATATGAAAATGAATGCCTTACCACTATTTTCGAATCTATCAGCAACTCGATGGTGTTGTAAATCGAAGAACGGCTTACGTGAAAATTCTCATTTTCAAGTTGTTGCCATATCATATCCATCGTAAACGGCTCAATGGTACTGCACACCTTGTTAAAAATCGCATCACGTTCTACCGTATGCCTTAAATTCTTGTTTTTCAGGTATTCGGAGAAGGTTTTCTGCAATTTTTCGCTATACATAGCCGGTGTGTTCATCCTTTTTCTAAATCAAACAGTCGTACAAAGATACAAGTATTTTTTGAAATTATTCGTTATAAGTCGGTAAAAAAGAATAATCCCGGCTGTAACGCAACATTTGCGCGGGGTATTCTTCCGTGTAGTCAAGCGCGACGTCAATCACTTCGCCTTTCTCGTTCTTCACTTCCTGCATCACGGGATTCACAAAGCCCTTGTAGGGCGCCAGATTCAGTTTGGCATACCGCTCCAACACCTCGTTGTGTAGCGTATTTTCCACTTTAACACCGTAATTTTCAACCAATTGCTTGCCGTCATTGAAATTGCCTTCGCTTTTGATGCGTTGCACTTCTTTCAACAGTTCGCCGAAAAGCGTGCGAAGTTTCTCATAATCATTGACTTTCACGTATGTTTTGCCGTCTTTTTTCTCCATCGAAATCACGTTTTCGGGCTGTCCTTTTTCAAACACCCATTTCGCAATCATTTGACGGTTACGCATGTGCGCTTCTTCGATATTTTTACCTGCCTGAATACGAACCAATTGCGTCATCAAACCGTTCATGACATATCCGTAATACTCAGCCTTGTAAGCGTCCGGAGTGTCTAACAAACCCAATTCAATCAATTTATTATCAGCCAGATAGTAAAGCGCAAACAAGTCGGCGCGCGCTTCTTCAAGGGTCGAACTGTACTGACCGAGAATGTCGGGATCCACGCCCGGAAGAATCGTGCCCGAAGCATGTCCGAGACATTCGTGCAGGTCGGTATGCAGATTGTTTGTGACGACGCCGTATTTTTTCATCAAATCCAGTTCCTCGTCGCTCCAGACGAACTCTTCCTTGAATCCGTTGCCTTCGGCAGCCTTGTCGTATGCTTCCGTAATGTTCTCTATGGTAACGGATTTCGAGCCGTACTGTTCGCGTATCCAGTTGGAATTGGGCAAGTTAATGCCGATGGGCGTCGACGGATAGCAGTCGCCTCCCAGCATCGTTACCGTTATCACCTTGGCGCTCACGCCTTTGACTTCTTTTTTCTTGAATCGCGGATCGGTCGGCGAATGGTCTTCAAACCACTGCGCGTTTTCGCTGATGATTTTCGTGCGTTGCGTAGCGCCGATATTTTTGAAATTTACGGTAGATTCCCAACTGGCTTTCAGTCCGAGCGGATCACCGTAAGTTTCCGTGAATCCGTTGATGAAATCTACCTGTGAATCAAGGTCTTCCACCCATAAAATCGCGTAAGCGTCAAACGTTTTCAGGTCGCCGGTTTGGTAATATTCAATCAATTTTTGAATAACCGCCTTTTGTTGTTCATTTTCAGCATATAACGCCGCCTTTTGCAACTCGTTCACGATTTTTTCAATCGCCGGAGAATACAGTCCGCCTATCTTCCAAACCTTTTCCACCAACTTTCCGTCCATTTTTGCCAGACGGCTGTTTAATCCGTAAGACACAGGCGTAGAGTCGTTTGGATTCTTCATTTTTGCATAAAACGCCTCGGCTTCCTTTTGCGTTACGCCGCCTTCGTAATAATTGTTCGCCGAAGCCAGCAAAATATCGTCGTCGCCGCTCTGTACCGTGCGTTTCGGCATTACTTTCGGATCAAAAATCACGGGCGTGATTTCCTGCAACCACTGTTCGACCGTTTGACCTTCGCGCAGCGGAAGTTTTACAGCATCCTCATTACGAATACATTGTGCAAAAAAATCTTCCGTAAAAGCGGGCGTAAACTTGTCTTCCGCATAGTGATGATGGATGCCGTTGGCAAACCAAACCTGCTTCAAATACGTTTCGAGCGCCCGAAACTGTTCGTCGTTGCGGTCGCCTGCATAGTCCTGATACACAGCCTCCAACGCGCGGCGAATCGTCAGATTGTAGCGATTGTTCTGGTCGAACAAAATATCGCGCCCCATCAAAGCCGCCTCCGAAAGGTGGTACAGCAGTTGCTTCTGTTGCAACGTAAGTGCGTCAAAATCAGGAACTTTGTAGCGCAGAACTTCGATATCGGCAAATCTATCCACCGTATAATCAATCGTTTCAGCCTCTTTTTCAGGCGTTTGTTGTGTAGCAGGCTTGTTGTTGCAAGCCATCATCATCGAAAATGTCATCATCGTCAAAAAAAACTTTTTCATATTTTTAAATAATTATATATCCCGTTTGGCTCTTTTTTCAATGCAAAGGTAAAAAATATACGGGAAATGACAAAATTTCGATGGATGAGAAAAAGTAACCATTGATGTGAAAGTTGAGAAAACGGTCAATAACATAAGGAATTGACAGGCATAAAATTTAGAAATTGAAATGAATACGGAACAGAACGTTGAACATCTTTCCAAAAAAATAACTACCTTTGCGGCTCAATTGGAATGTATGACTACACTTGATTATCTATTTGAATGTAGTTGGGAAGTGTGTAACAAGGTCGGCGGGATATACACGGTGCTATCTTCCAGGGCGCGCACGCTTCACGACAAGTTCGATGACAACATACTGTTTATAGGACCTGATTTGAATAACGAGCCGCAGGATTTCGCGGAAGACCCGAACCTTTTCAGGGAATGGAAATCTTCGCTGCCGGAGAAAATCAGGGTAAAGACAGGTCGCTGGAAAATACCCGGCAATCCGCCCGTGATTCTCGTAGCGTTCAAGCATTTGTACGGCGCCCGGAACGGACTCTATTACGACATGTGGGAGCATTTCGGCATAGATTCGCAGGCTGCCTACGGCGATTATGACGAATCGTGCATTTTTGCGTATTCCGCGGGGTTAGTCATTGAAAATTTCCACCGTTTCCATCAACTTGAGAATAAGAATGTTGCGGCGCTATTCAACGAATGGACGCTCGGCATGGGCGCTTTGTACATTAAAAAGAATGTACCCGCGATTGCCACGCTTTTCACGACACACGCCACGACGATCGGACGCTCCATTGCGGGAAACAACAAGCCCCTATACGGCAAAATGGCTGAATATGACGGCGATAAAATGGCCGCCGAACTCGGCGTGCAGGCAAAACATTCGCTCGAAAAGCAAACCGCCCGGCACGTGGACTGCTTCACGACCGTCAGCGACATTACGGCGATGGAGTGCAAACAACTCCTTCAAAAACAGCCGGATGTGGTTATGCCCAACGGATTTGAAGGCGGTTTTGTTCCCGAAGGAGTGGAATATGACCGGAAACGCAGTGAAGCGCGAAAAACATTGCTCAACGTGGCGGAAAAACTGACGGGCTGCCACATTGACGCCAACGCCTTTATCATCGCGACGAGCGGACGGTACGAGTACCGCAACAAGGGACTGGACGTTTTTATCGAGTCCATGCACGGGTTACGCTCAGCCGAAAACCTTCACCGCGAAGTAGTTGCGCTGATTATGGTTCCCGCGTGGGTGTACGCTCCGCGAGCCGATTTGAAATACCTTATTGAGCAGAATATCAGGCAGGAATCGCCGCTGCAAACGCCGTTTTTGACCCATTGGCTTCGCAGCGAAAGCGACGACCGCATCATGAACTACATCCGCGGGGCGGGTTTCACCAACGCCGCCGCCGAAAAGGTGAAAATCTTTTTCGTGCCCTGTTACCTGGACGGTCAGGACGGTATCTTCAACAAATCCTACTACGACCTGTTGCCGGGCTTGGATGCGACCGTTTTTGCATCTTACTACGAACCATGGGGTTACACGCCGCTCGAAAGCATTTTCTTTGGCATACCGACCGTTACCACCGATCTGGCAGGCTTCGGCGCGTGGGCGAAAACCGAAATTTCCGGCGGCGACATAGCCGAAGGCGTGGCTGTCGTCCACAGAAACGAGGACAATTATTTCGACGTTGTGCGCGACGTCAACCGGCAATTATTGAAATTAATGGACGCCGATTCGACCGTTATTCGGAAAAATTGCCTATCTTTGGCGAAAAAAGCGGAATGGACAAATTTTATAACTTACTATTACAAAGCGTTTCAAATCGCTTTTGAACAGAAAAAAGAAACAAAAAATTAAATAGAAAGATGAAGACCAAATCAACGAATGCGAATGACCCCATCTGGGCGGATATTTTCATACATTCGCAACTGCCCAAGCAACTGACTAATCTGCAGGAAATTGCGACGAATCTGTGGTGGGTATGGAATCACGAAGGAGCCAAACTGTTTGGTGAAATTGATGCACAACTCTGGAAGGAAACGGAAGGAAATCCGGTTCACCTGCTGCTCAGGCTGTCCAGCAAACGCATCAAGGAAATCATCAATGACACGGAATTGATGGTGAAAATAGATTATGTGTATGACCTTTTCCGTGCATACATGGATGCAAAACCCGATACGGTGCGACCGTCCATCGCCTATTTCAGCATGGAATACGGTTTGACCAACATTCTGAAAATCTATTCGGGCGGTCTGGGAATCCTGGCGGGCGATTATTTGAAGGAGGCAAGCGACTGTAACATAGACCTTACCGCCGTCGGATTGCTGTACAGATACGGTTATTTCACGCAATCGCTGTCCATGGACGGTCAGCAAATCGCCAATTACGAGGCGCAGGATTTCACGAAACTGCCGATAGTTCAGGTACTTGAAGACGACGGCAGACAGCCGATCAAACTGGAAGTTCCCTACTACGACCACACGGTGTACGCGCACGTCTGGAAAGTAAGCGTCGGGCGCGTGCCGCTGTATCTGATGGATACGGACATTCCCGACAATTCGGACGGCGACCGCAGCATCACGCACCAGTTATACGGCGGCGACTGGGAAAACCGCATGAAACAGGAATATTTGCTTGGCATCGGAGGAATTTTGCTGCTCAACAAACTGGGTATCAAGCAACAAATATATCACTGCAACGAGGGACACGCCGCGTTCATCAACGTCCAGCGATTGACGGATTACATCGAAAACGACAAACTGGATTTCAACCAGGCGCTCGAACTGGTACGGGCTTCGTCGCTCTACACCGTCCACACGCCCGTTCCCGCGGGACACGACTATTTCGACGAAGGTCTGTTCGGTAAATATCTGGGACATTTCACGCAGAAACTCGGCATTTCGTGGCAGGAATTTATAGACATGGGACGCACCAATCCGGGCAGCCACGAGAAATTCTGCATGAGCACGTTTGCGCTCAACACCTGCCAGGAGGCAAACGGCGTGAGCCTGGTGCACGGTCGCGTGTCGCGCCACATGTTTGCGCCGCTCTGGAAAGGCTATTTCCCGGAGGAACTGCACGTCGGATACGTTACAAACGGCGTTCACCTGCCGACGTGGATGGCTACCGAATGGAAAAGATTTACCTACGAACGGTTTGACAACAATTTCATCAAAGACCAGTCCAACAAGGATATATGGAGAGACATACAGGAAATGCCCGACGATGAAATCTGGGATATACGCCGGACGCTGAAAAAGAAACTGATCAACTACATCAAATCGCAATACCGGGAAAACTGGTTGAAAAATCAGGGCGACCCGTCGAAGGTGGTCAAGATTCTCGACCGCATCAATCCGAATGCGCTGCTGATCGGTTTCGGACGCCGTTTTGCGACCTACAAACGCGCACACCTGCTGTTTACCGATCTCGACCGGCTTTCCAAAATTGTGAACAACGAAAATTATCCGGTTCAGTTTGTGTACACGGGCAAGGCGCATCCTGCCGACGGCGGCGGTCAGGGACTGATCAAGCACATCGTCGAGATTTCGCGCCGTCCCGAATTTCTGGGCAAAATCATTTTCCTCGAAAACTACGACATGAGCCTCGCAAGGCGCTTGATATCAGGCGTTGACCTATGGGTGAACACGCCGACCCGACCGCTCGAAGCATCGGGCACGTCCGGCGAAAAAGCCGAAATGAACGGCGTCTTAAACCTCTCCGTGCTCGACGGCTGGTGGTATGAAGGCTATCGCGACGGAGCCGGCTGGGCGCTGACCGACAAGCGCACCTACGACAATCAGCAATATCAGGATCAGTTGGACGCGGCAACCATCTATCACTTGCTGGAAGGCGAGATTATTCCGCTGTTTTTCGCCAAGTCGGCAAACAGCGAATTTTCGCCCGGATGGATTCAGTACATCAAAAATTCGATGTGCCAGATTGCGCCCGACTACACGATGAAACGCATGTTGGATCACTATTTCGAGCGTTTCTACAACAAACTGGCAACCCGTTTCACTTCGCTGGCGGACAAAAATTTCGCCGAAGCCAAGGAAATCGCCGAATGGAAAAAGGAAGTCGAGGCGCATTGGGAAAGTTTTACGGTCGAATCGTTTGTGTATCACTCCGATACCCCGCAATTCATTGTGGGCGCGGATTATACGTGCGATGTTGTCATCAACCGCAACGAACTGAAAAGTATGCTCGGCATAGATTTGGTTTGCGCCCGTGAAAACCCTGTCAGCAAGGAACTTGAATTTATTTTCTCCGAGCCGTTCAAATTAGTAAAGGAAGACGGCGCGAGACTGTATTTCAATCTGAAACGTTCCACGAGCGAATACGGGAATATCAAAACAGGCTTCCGCGTGTATCCGTACAATGCGAAACTGCCTCACCGTATGGA
>JAITMT010000574.1 GCA_031277235.1 Tannerella sp. | reverse complement strand
TGCTTGTAGGGGACGGTTGAGACGTCGCCGGCAGCATAAATTCCGGTTTGATTCGTGCGGCAGTTTGCATCTATTTCTATCTCGCCGAAGCGATTCGTATTCACGATTTCCTTAAATACCAGGCTGTTGGGAACCAGTCCGATTTGCACGAAGATACCGTCCAATTCCACCACCCGTTCCTCTCCGGACTGGCGGTCTTTCACGCGAATGCCTACAACTTTTTCTCCGTTGCCGATAACTTCGGTCGTTTGCGAACTGAGGAAAATGTCCACGTTGGGCAGGCTTTTTGCCTTGTCCTGCAGGACTTGATCGGCTTTCAACTGGTCTAAAAACTCGAACACCGTTACGTGCGAGCAAATGCCGGCAAGGTCAATCGCCGCCTCGATACCCGAATTTCCGCCTCCCACGACGGCTACGCGCTTTCCTTTGTAAAACGGACCGTCGCAGTGCGGACAAAACGCCACGCCGCGACCGATGTGCTCCGTTTCTCCGGGGATATTCAGTTTGCGCCAACTTGCCCCGGTAGCGATGATCAGGACGGGCGCCGTAAACGTTTCGCCTCCGGCAACCGAAACAATCTTGTCCTTGCCCTGAATTTCCACCTTTTCGATGCGGCGGTGTTCCAGCACGTCGGCGTCGTAATTTGAAATATGTTTCCGCAGATCGTCAGCCAGTTGAGTACCTGTTGTTTGCGGAACGGAGATGAGGTTTTCGATGCCGGCGGTATCCTTGACCTGACCGCCCACGCGCTCGGCTATCACGGCGACTTTCAAGCCTTTACGGACGGAATAGATGGCTGCCGTTATGCCCGCGGGACCTCCTCCCGCCACCATCACGTCGTAGTGTTTGACGGTTGCCGGTTCCGCCGATTCGGTTCCGAAATATGCCTCGAGTTTTTCGAGCAGTTCTCCGAAGTCCGCCTTTCCCGAATGCAGCAGTTTTCCTTCGGAAAAAACAGCGGGAACGCCCTGAATTTTCAAGGCGTCCACCTCTGTCTGATTGATGGCGCCATCCACCATTTCATGCGAAATTTGCGGATTGGTTATCGCCATGAGATTGAGCGCCTGCACCACGTCGGGACAGTTGGTGCAGGTCAGCGAAACGTAAGTGGTAAGGCGGACGGGACCTTTCAGCGACCGGACGCGTTTCAGGATGCTTTCGTCGGGGATATTTTTTCCCTTGCCGTCGCTGTTGAGTATCGCCAGAAGCAGGGACGTAAATTCGTGACCGGTAGGTATGCCGCGGAATTTGATTCCGGTGGGCGTTCCGTTTTTCAGCAGCGAAAATTCAAGTCCGTCGCCGTCTTTTACATCGCAAACAATTTTGCCACCCGAACTTTCCGCCACGCCATTCAGCAGTTCCAGCAGTTCCTCACGGCTTTCGTGCTGCGGGGAAACGGTGATATCCAGCGTGAAACTGTTTTCCAGTGCGGCAAAAATTCCGCGTAACTGTTCTTTGAATGATTCGTCTAACATACTTAATACGTTTTTAACTGTAAAAAAAACTCGTCGTCATTGCGGGCTTGACCCGCAATCTCCCGATAATGATTGGGGGATTCCGCATCAAGTGCGGAATGACGGCGGATTTTTAAATCAGATTTTTCCGACGAGGTCAATGCTCGGTTTGAGCGTTTCCTTGCCTTTTTCCCATTTGGCGGGACATACTTCTGCCGGATGGGCAGCCACAAACTGGGCGGCTTCGACGAGGCGCAACAGTTCGTCGGCATTGCGTCCGATGCTGTTGTCGTGGATTTCCGCAATCTTGATTTGTCCTTCGGGATTGACGACAAACGTGCCGCGGTATGCCATGCCGGAACCTTCATCCATCACGCCGAATGCGCGGCTCAATACACCCGTGGGGTCTGCCAGCATCGGATAATTGATTTTGCGGATGGATTCCGATGCGTCGTGCCATGCCTTGTGCACGAAGTGCGAATCGGTGCTTACGGAATAGACCTCTACGCCAAGTTCCTGGAATTTAGCGTATTTTCCAGCTACATCTACCAGTTCGGTCGGACATACAAACGTGAAGTCTGCCGGATAGAAAAAGAAAATCGCCCATTTGCCCAGCACATCGTTGCTGCTAACGGCTTTGAATGCTCCTTCGTGGAACGCCTGAACATTAAATTCAGGAAGTTGAGAATTGATAATTGTTGTCATAATAAACTTAATTTTAAATGATTAATATTATAAAAAAATTTAATTTGTGTAATTATTTAGTGCAAAGGTAAAGTTAATTTTCCACATGAATCATATAAATCAAACTGATATTTTCTATCTTTACATTGACAAAATCTATCGAGGTGTGAAATTACTTTTTAAATATATCGGAAAAACTATAAATTCAACCCATAAATGCAACTTTTCGGAGGGAGCCAACAGCCATAAAATTTTTTATTGACGGAAAAAGAGGGAAAAACTTCCTCCCTTTCCTGTCAAAAGAAAAAAAATGTCCAATTTTGTCCTCCGTCTTAAAAAGTTGAAAATATGGGACATTTAACCGAAGTGCAAAGGTACGGAATTTCCGCGATGCCGGATGCGGGAATGTCGAGAAAAAAAATCTACAAAAAAAAAACGTTTTTTTTTAACACCTTATGAATTTTTTTGAAGTATCTTTGCAACGAAAAAGTTGCATTTGCGACTTGAATGTGCGAAAGATTGTATCGCTTACACGACCAAATTGCTTGCCACGCTTGGTATCATTATGAGTAGTTGTTCGTTTCCAAGTGATTTCGTTTAGAAAATTCTTTATTCCAAACAATTTGTCCAAAATTTCCACTCTGATATAAGCATTCGCATGCCAGTCGCAATGCAAAAAGATACTCCCCGTCGGTTTCAAAATCCGATACATTTCGGAAACCCGCTCCTTGAGCCAGGCAATGTAGTGATCAATCCCGCCCGCCCAGCGGTCTTGAAAACTGCGTATTTCGCCGGAATCGCCCCAAATCACTTCGTAATTGCGGTTGCTGAAAAACGGCGGATCGAGATAAATCAAATCAACGCTCTCACTGTCAAGCGTTTTCAGGATTTCAAGATTGTCCCCGAGTATTAATCTGTTTACTGACATGATATTCTGTTTTTAATGTAAAATTACACTTTTTCGTCCATCTTTTTTTGTGCAAAGGTAAGAAATTTAATTGTAATTTTTTTCCAAACATTTTCATAATTCCAAATTATTCCCTACCTTTGGCATCTTTATGGAAGTAATTTACTAACAGACAATAAATAAAATAGTATGACAAACACACAATGGAACAATCTTGTTGCGGTGATTGACGGCGAACCGCAATCCAAAGCGCCGGTCGGTTTCATCATAGACAGTCCCTGGCTGCCCAACTGGTACGGAATCACGCTTCTGGATTATTTTTCGAGCGATGACTTGTGGCTCAAAGCCAATCTTGCCGCCATCGAAACCTTTCCGGAAATCATGTTTCTTCCCGGTTTCTGGAGTGAATACGGCATGTGCACCGAGCCGTCGGCTTTCGGTGCAAAATGTATTTTCTGGAAAAACGAGTTTCCCTTCGCCGAAAAAATCATTAAAAATCCCGGAGACATAGATGATTTGACTGCGCCCAATCCCGAAACCGACGGCTTGTTGCCTTTCATGCTCAACCGTTTGGCGAAGGCGCAGGGAGCCATCGAAGCGGCGGGACACCACATCCGTTTTTCCGTGTCGCGCGGTCCTCTGAACATCGCGTCTTTCCTGATGGGCGCTACCGAACTGATGATGGCAATCGTGATGGAACCCGACCGCATACACCGGCTGATGCGCATCATCACCGATTTCCTGAAACAGTGGCACGAATTGCAGCGGAAGACTTTTCCTTCCATTGACGGAATCATGATGCTGGACGACATTGTGGGCTTCATCAGCGAAGATGATTTCCTGACCTTCGGCTTTCCGTACATCAGGGAAATTTACGACGCAGCGCCTTCAAAGGTGAAATTTTTCCACAACGACGCCGATTTCACGGTTTCGGTGAAGCACTATCCCGACATGGGCGTCAATCTGTTCAATCCCGGTATTCAGATGACTGTCAATGAAATAAAGGAAGTTACGGGCAACCGGATGACCGTTTTGGGAAGTATTCCTCCGCGCGATGTTTTGGCGGCAGGCACTCCCGAACAGGTGAAACAGGAAACAGCGGCTTTACTCGCCGGATTGAGCGACAAATCCCGTTTTGTGCTGTCCTGTGCAGGCGGAATGCCTCCGGGCGTTACGACGGAAAATATTCGGGCGCTTTTACAGGCAAATACTCAATAACTTTCAATTTTCGGAAAAATGAGTAAAACAACGATCACAACAGCCGTAAAATCAGGACGGATACTCGTATCCGACGGAGCATGGGGAACTTTCCTCCAGCAAAAAGGGTTACAGCCCGGCGAATGTCCCGAACTGTGGAATTTGACGCATCCGGACACCGTGCGCGAAATCGCCCGCAATTATATCGAGGCAGGCGCCGACATGGTCGAAACAAACAGTTTCGGCGGAACGGTTTTCAAACTCGAACATTTCGGACTGTCCGACCGGGTCGCGGAAATCAACGAAGCCGCTGCCCGCCTGTCACGGGAAGCCACCGGAGACGACCGCTGGGTAATCGGTTCGGCAGGTCCCACGGGAAAAATGCTCGTGATGGGCGACGTAACGGAAGAAGATTTTTACAGGGCTCTCAAAACGCAGGTCATGGCGCTGGAAAAGGGTGGGGCAGACGCCGTTTGCATCGAAACGATGAGCGATATGGACGAGGCTTTGGCGGCAATTCGCGCGGCTAAGGAAAATACCCGGCTGGAAATTATCTGCACGTTCACTTTCGACGCCATCGCGGAAAACGAATACCGCACCATGATGGGAATTTCTCCCGCTGAAGCCGCCAAAGCCTGCGTGGAAGCGGGTGCCGACATCATCGGTACGAATTGCGGCAACGGCATGAAAAACATGATTCATATCGTGGAGCAGATGCGGGCGGTTGTCCCGGACATTCCGGTGCTGGTTCATGCCAACGCCGGTTTGCCGGAAATCAGGAACGGCAAAACCGTCTATCCCGAAACGCCGGAGCAGATGCAAACACTCGTTCCGCAAATCGTCAAAGCGGGCGCCAATATCATCGGAGGCTGCTGCGGAACGACTCCGGCGCATATTTCGGTCATAAAAAATGCCATAAATACATACAAAAAATAATACAAATGGATGCAACATTATTGGAAAAACTGTCGGAGTGCGTCGAAGCGGGAAAAGTGAATCTGGCAGCCCCTTATCCTTCCCAGATGAAAGGTCAGCCGGGAGCGGACGAATACACGCAGGAGGCTCTGAAAGAAGGTATTCCGCCGGTTGATATTTTAGAGGGGGCTTTGATATCGGCGATGGACAGAGTGGGAAAAAAATTCTCGGAACACAAGATATTCGTTCCGCAAATGCTGATTTCCGCCAAAGCGATGAACGTTTCCATGCAACATCTGAAACCGTATTTCCGGACGGGAGAAATCAAGCGGAAAGGCACTTTCATCATCGGCACGGTTTTCGGCGATTTGCACGATATCGGAAAAAACCTGGCAGCGATGATGGTCGAAGGCGCCGGCTGGGAGGTGATAGATTTGGGTATTGACGTGAAGGTCGAAGCGTTTACGGGTGCCCTGCAGAAACATCCCGAAGCCGTCGTCGGAATTTCTGCCCTGCTGACGACTACCATGAGCAACATGCAGCCGGTGGTGAAGGCAATCAAGGAGATTTCCCCGGCGACCCGGGTGATTGTGGGAGGCGCGCCCCTGTCGTCCGAATTTGCGCAAAGCATCGGTGCGGACAATTATGCCAAAGACCCGCAGGAGGGCGTGAAATGGCTGAATACGTTAGTGAATTGAATGCAAACGAATCTGTTTCACCGCTTTCATTTCTCTTTTGAAGAAGTGCAGCCGCTCCCGGAAGAGATACGTTCGTTCTTGAAATCGGAAGATTCCGGAGACGACAATCCGGTAAATTCCGCTATCCGGGAAATTATACCCCAATTGACTGACAACGACGGTATTACCGGAGGTTATATGATAAAAAAAGCGGATGATGTTCGTCTGGATATCGGCGCCCTGATTAAAGGCTACATGCGAAAAGCCGACTGGCTGGCGCTTTTTGTCTGCACGGCGGGAACGGTATTTACCGGCTTGATGGAGCGTTACAACGCCGAAGGAGATTATCTGGAGGCGTTTGTAACCGACGCCATCGGTTCGCTGACGGTCGAAAAGGCGATGGACAGGATTCAGGATATTTTAGCCATGGAAATGCAAACGGAAGGATTGCGCATCAGCAACCGTTACAGTCCGGGTTACTGCAACTGGCCCGTTGCCGGTCAGCGGGAATTATTCGAGCAGATGGGCGATTTTCCGGTCGCCGTGTCCCTGACGGAGTCCTGCCTGATGCTGCCGATCAAGTCCGTCAGCGGGATTATCGGCGTCGGCGCGCACATCCGCAAATATTCCTACTCCTGCGAGATTTGCAGGGATAAAGATTGTATTTACAGGAAGTTATTGTCTGAACTGTGATTGGTGTGATTTTTTGATTGTGCCATGAACACGCTCCCGCCGATTTGAAATCGGTGCGTCAAGTAAATCCTCTGTCCTGCAAGGACAAATATCCATAACCTCCAATGAAGCAAAGCGATTGGGGGCAGTTCAGTGAGCGATTTGAGAATAGTTTGATAAAATTTTAAAAAAAATCACATTTCCCCATAGGGAATTTTCCCGTTCGCCGATCATAAAGGCAGGAACGAGAACTATAAACCGATTAAAATATATTTTTTACAACACCACCTTTAATTTTTTGTTTGACACTGAAAAATTAAATTTTTTGGAAATTTACACACTTTTTAGGACAGTATCCATTTGGCAATAATATGTTTATTCTGTAAACAATTATATCCATGCACTTTGTGAAAATTTCATATTTCCTGCGGTAAAAAAAGTATCCACATTCCTTTGTACTGTCGAAAATTTGTCGTATTTTTGCAACCATTATTTATTAACCCCTAAAATTTTACAGAAATGGAACTAAAAGGCTCAAAAACAGAACAAAACTTAAAGACAGCGTTTGCCGGAGAGTCGCAGGCGCACACGAAGTATCAGTATTACGCTTCCAAAGCGAAGAAGGAAGGTTACGTACAGATTGGCGAACTTTTTGAAGAAACGTCGAGAAACGAAAAGGAACATGCCAAAATCTGGTTTAAACTCTTGCACGACAATGAGATACCGGCAACAGCAGCGAATCTGGTTGACGCCGCACAGGGCGAAAACTACGAATGGACGGACATGTACAAGGGTTTTGCCGAAACGGCTCGCGAAGAAGGCTTTAACAAAATTGCATTCCTGTTTGAAGGCGTTGCAAAAATTGAAAAGGAGCATGAGGAACGCTATCTCAAACTGCTTGAAAACGTGAAGGATGGCTTGGTATTTTCGCGCGATCAGGAGATGATTTGGCAGTGCCAGAATTGCGGTCACATCGTAATCGGCAAGAAAGCGCCGGAAATGTGTCCCGTCTGTGCCCATCCGAAAGCATATTTCCATCTGAGAGCGGAAAATTATTGAAAGAAAAAAACCTGCCCGACGGCAGGTTTTTTTTTTGGCATCAAAGTTTCATTTCCTTTTTCAGCATGTCCTGGATTTCTTGCCAGGATTTCAGATAGAATCCGGCATTTTTATCGGATAGTTTTGAGAAAGTTTTTGAAGTGTAAAAAACGTCCGTTGCCTTTTCTTCATCAAAACCAAATTCCGTAATCAAACTTTCTATTACCGGTTCCGAAATCCGGGTTATTAGAAGCGAAAATTTTGTATCTGTTTTCTGTAACATTTGCAAGGAATTAACCGTACAGAAGCAGATCTGGTGTGTTTCTTCCTTAGTGTATATCAACTCTTTGAGAAAATCGGATTTGGAAATTAACCCCGCAAGATAATCATCAATGCGATTGGCTATTCTGTCGTCTGCGATTGGACCTTCTACAATATCGTAATCGTGTTTTTGTCCGGCAGTTGCCCGGTCGCGATTCAGTATTACAAAATTGAGCCATTCTTCATTATAATCGCTGAAACGCAGCACTTTATACCGATTGTCCTCAAAGGCGCGTTCATAAAACGTAAATTCCGTAACTACAGGTTTCTTGTGATTTATTCGAGCTATGATTGCAGCCCATTTTTCGGCTTGCGGTCGAAACCTTGTCACATAAAAACCGCGTCCAAAGTCTTTATTGGCTTGACTTTTGGACAAGTTGATCTTCAAGATTTCCGTATAACTGCCGTGAAAAACCTGCATTATCTATCGCCTCCATTTTCGTAACAGACGTCATACAAGCGCCGTACAGCCCAAAAAGGGTTATCCGTATGCAAAGCCCACCAGTGCGTCCGCAGAAACTTCAGACCTCCATATCTTTTCAGGTAGAAATAGGCGTCCTGCGTCCCCATTTTGTACTCATCGGCAAATTTGGGTATAATATAACTGATAAAACCAATTCTATCGCTTGTTTCACTGTCTAATTTTTGAGTCTTCATACTGAAAATATTTTCTGCAAAATTACCACTTTTCTTTGATTCAGGCAAAAATCCGTCAATTTATTATTTTTCAACGTTTTCACGTCTTATCCTCAACAAGCAACGTCGAAGGCATATCTTTCAGCGTGTCTTTGGTTTCGACCGTCAGCGTCTGCCAGGCGTCGTAGGTAACAAGCATTAAATCAGATTCTTTCAGCAAATCTCGTGTAATATCCTTCTCAAAAGGAATCGCCGCCGCGTTTTCGTTCCCTCCCAGGAAAGTTTTCAACGCATCGGTAACTGTTTTACTGTCGCCGGAGGCTGGATTTACGCGATTCAGCAACTTCACGAATCCGTGCGTCGTCGCTTGAAGCGTCCGTACGTAATTCAGTAAAATCAAGTCTTTTACAGAGTTTATAATCAATAAAATATGCTCTGCGTTGACGAAATTGCGATTGACGAAAACTCCGACCGAAGCATTGCTCTTGTCCACAAAATCCTTCGTTTTGTCGCGCAGCAGCGTACCCGGATAGAAAATCCGTGAATTTTTGCTCGGAAACAGCCGGCGAAATTTCTGCCAGGTCGTCATTGCAGTAACATCCGTCGAAAGATTACTCATCGAAATTCCCGATCCAACAAGCAGAAAATCAAAGCCTTCCTTGTTCACAATGGAGACGATGCAGTCCTCCGCCTTTTCGCAAACTTCATAGCGCGTCTTGATCTGCATATTCAATTTGACAGCCTCAGCCAAAATCGGCTCAAAACTTTCCCTTTCAAATTCGTCCGTCCGCAGCGGATTCACGTCCGAACCGACCGTAAGGTGTAATGCCGTAACTTCAAGCTGTTTAGCGCCAGCCGAAAACATCCGGTGCGCCAGGTCGAGCAGCACCTGACCGCTGCCGGCGCGACCGAACGAGAGCAAAACCTTGAACACATTATTGCGTTCCATATCTTCGCGATGCTGTTTTTTACGGTCGGACACCTTGAAACAGAAGCGAATAAACGAAATCAGCGGCGTTGTCATAAACGTCGTTACCAGCGTCATCAATACGAGCATAACGAAAATAGGCGGCGGTAATATCTTCATTTCCAAGCCGATGGAAAGAACGACCAACTCCATCAATCCGCGCGTATTCATCAATGCGCCGAGAAACAGGCTGTCTTTCCAGTTTTCACCCGAAAAACGCGCCACCACCAGCGTACTTCCAAATTTTCCGACAATCGCCACCAGAATAAATATGCCGGTCAGCAGCCACATACCCGCGCCCGAAATCAAGCCAATCTCCGTCCTCAATCCCGTATAAACGAAAAACAGCGGCAAGAGCAACGCCAGCGCCACATCTTCCACCTTATCCGCCATTATTTTGCGAAACTTTTCGTTGGTCGGCATGATAATTCCCGCCACAAAAGCGCCGAACAGGGCATGCAAACCGAGAATTTCCGTGAAATACGCCGAAGCCAGCAAAATGAAAAACATAAGAGCCACCAGCGACTTGTCAACAACTTCCTTATTATGATACAAATTACCGACAATTTTCAGCATCGGTCTGACAATGAACAACATCAAGGCAGCGTAAAGGGCAGAAAACAAAACCGTGTACAGGGCGCTATCCATCGTTCCCGCCTGCGCGTATGCCACCACAGCCGCCAGCAAACACCAGGCGGTAATATCGCCGCTTGCCGCGCTTGCCAGCGCAATCGTCCCCAGATGCGAGCGCGTCAATCCGCGTTCCTGAATAATCCGGGCAAGTACGGGAAAAGCCGTGATACTCAATGAAATACCTACAAAAAGCGCAAACGATAGAAAAGGCGTATGCGCCGAAGCGTACCGGTCATAAATCAGATAAGCCACGAACATGCCCAGCGCAAACGGAACAATCGTTCCGGCATGACTGATCAGCAGCGTGTCCTGCCATCGCTTACCTACTTCCTTGATATCCAGTTCCATACCGATAGTAAACATGAAGAGTATCAGTCCGAACTGGCTCAAAATTCTGATGCTGGAAAAGGATTCTTCGGGAAAGAGAAACGCGAAAGCCTCCGGAAATAAGGAACCTAACAGCGAAGGTCCCAAAATGATTCCCGCCAGAATCTCGCCAATTACGGTGGGCTGTCCCATTTTTTTAAACAGCCATCCCACCACCCGGCAAGCCGCTAAAATGATGAGAATCTGCAACAAAAGCAATCCGACCGATGATTTTACATTTTCCAGCGTCAGGGAAGTAAACAGATGAAAACCTTCCGCCAGATTTTTCGTTTCGGCATGTTCCTGCACATTTTCGTGGGCATAAAAAAGCGTATTGCCCTCATTCGCAATCCAATACATGATAGCGCCGAAAACAATCAACATGGAAACGTAAAATATTAATTTTTTCTTCATAGTACGCTTTTCTGCCAAAAATCATACAAAGATATGAAAAAAATCCGAAAAAAGCAGTATCTTTGTTGTCAAGAGACAAAAAAATGAAAAAAAAAGTTTTACAAATTATCCGGGACGATCCCTGGCTTGAGCCTTACGCGGAAGCCATTGAAGGTCGCTATCTGGCTGTTATCGAGAAGGAAAAGGATTTGACAGGCGGCGGACGGCAGTCGCTTTCCGACTTTGCTTCGGGATATTTATATTTCGGGTTGCACAAGGTCGAAAACGGCTGGATTTTTCGCGAATGGGCGCCCAATGCAACCGCGATCTACCTGATTGGCACGTTCAATGACTGGAAAAAAGACGAAAATTTCCGCCTGCATCCCGTTGAAAACGGAATTTGGGAATTGCAACTTGCCGAAAATCAAATTCATCATGAAAATCTGTACAAATTGCTGGTCGAATGGCAGGGCGGCTACGGCGAACGTATTCCCGCATGGTGTCAAAGGGTTGTGCAAGACGATGTTACGAAAATATTTTCGGCGCAGGCGTGGAATCCCGAACA
>JAITMT010000546.1 GCA_031277235.1 Tannerella sp. | reverse complement strand
TCATCAGAATAATTCGGCTGTCCGGAAATACCGCAACACGAACTATACCATAGCCATTTTCCTTCTACACATTTTTGAATAACCTGCAAAGGTTGTTCATGGAGGTTCTCGATATTGCTGAAGTCAATTTTTGACATGTCAATATCGTCATCTTTATCACAGGAGTAAAAAAGTCCTGCGAAAATTACAATCACCATCAGGTGTTTAAAAAAATTTAATCTCATTGTTTAAGACCTTTAGTTGTGCGTTGATTTGGGTATCGCTTATGTTTTGAGTTGTATTGTATTTTAGTCTTTGTTATTCTTAATTTTTATCGCCTTAAGTTCTATTACAGGTATTGCAGGTACTTTTATATTCGATTCTGAACATCCACCTAAAACTAAAGCATTTGTTACATTGCCACTTATATAAACGGCTAAATTATCTTTCCTATATTGTTCCGGAATTTCTCCGCAAGGAAATAAGCCTCCGATCGAAAAAAAATCATCTTGCTCATTGACAAGACGTAGATAAAATGTATCAATACGAATTGGTTGAGTAAAACCGCCTTCGTTTTCATAAGAGAGCTCTTTGCACCTTTTTTCGATATATGCAGGCTCATCTGTCAATACTTTTATAACCTTATAATCAGCATCAATTACATAAAGAGTTGATGTATCACATTGTATAAAACTCACCTCTGCCCATTCGTTATTTGTTTGACAAGATGAATAAAAACAGAGGAAAAATAAAAAAATATATTTAATAAATTTTATTTTAATCATTAAAAAACAATTTAATCGTTATACTATAAAATTGTCATTAATTTGCGACTTTAAGCTCCCATTTTATTTTTATTTTAAATCAGTTATTTTAATAAAATAGAATGTTGAGCCGGCAAGTACACTCCACCCATTGTTTATTGCTAAATCTGTACGAATTTGAGATGGCATATTATTTTTGTTAAAATTTATAAATCAAACCGATGCTAATATTGCCTAAAGAACTGATCAGTGTTGAACCTGTATTAAAACGAAAATTATTTGTTTTGTATTTATTACCTGTTAGCTCATCTTTTGTACTTGTTGCATTGAAAATTAAACCGGCAAAATCACAAATTGTTTCCAAACTGTATTTGTCTGTCAGATCGTATGTAAGTAAAGGTCTCACATTAATATATAATGAAGTTGATGATTGATCAATACGAATGTCAGAACCTTCCTTCATTTTATCTCGTCTCCAATTGCTCCCTACCGAACCTTCAGCAAGTACAGCAATTTTTTTAATCTGAAAAAATTTGTAACGACTAAAAACAGATATACCTATACTTGGCATATTTCTTTTTTTTGCTTGATCTTCCTGATCAAGGACTTTACTTGTCTCATCTGAAATTTCATAAGACGCGCTTATTCCCGCCGCCACTCGATCGTTAAACCAATATCCTACTTTGGGAGAAAGACCAAAAGATACAGTTTTTCCTAAATCCGTTTCTTCTTCGACTGCATATTTTCTTTCATAACCAATTTGATTGACAGACATACTGCCTTCCACGAAAAACTGTGCATACCCGGATGCGACAGTCATCATTGAGATTACTAAAATCAGAAGACTTTGTTTTTTTATCTTCCAATTGTTGTTGAAATGTTTTAAGTTCATTTTTTATAATGTTTTATAAGTTAATATTAAAAAATCTCGTTAATTTTGCTCCCGTATATAAGATTGGGGAGCCATTGCGCTATACGTTCTCTTGCCCTCCTGAATCGAATAAATTCCGTCTTGAGATTTTTTACATCTTCCATTTTACAAAAATTTACATTTCTTAATAGATTGACGTAATAAACCGCAAAAACGTTGCATGGCGACAGTCCCAAAAAGCTGCAAATCCCGACGGACGGTGCAGACGCGGTCTGCCATCTTTCAGAGAGCAGCGTTTGCAAGCCGAGGGTTGCCGCGGTCTCTCTCCGTTTCGCAGTAACCAAACAGAGCAGGCAAACTGGGAGAAGCGCTAAAATTTGCAATTTAAAATTGACCATTTTCTTGTTCGTTTATAAATTCGCTGCAAAGGTAAGGTATAAAAAAATCTCCGTAAAATCGATTTTTGCAACTGATTTTTAAAAAGTTGCAAAAAATGCAAATCGGAGGCTTTTCCGAAAATTTATTTGCAAAAAATGCAACTCCCGCTCATCTTCACGAAGTTTTTTGCATTTTTCGCGAAAAAAAGTTTGGCGATTTGCGATTTTCGCGAAAAAAAGTTTTACATTTGTTGCCTTATTAATTTTAATAAAAAAACAGCCATGATACAGATAATGTTATTTGATGAAATCCGCAAGCGGCTGAAACCTGCGGAAGGGATATCCGATGTAGTGGGCGAATTGCTTGGAGTCAGCGTAAGCGCCGCATACCGGCGGATTAACGGGAATAAAGTGCTTACGATACTGGAATTGGAGAAATTATGTGCCGAGTTTGGCGTATCTTTCGATGAACTGATGCAAACTAAAACCGGCAACGTGACTTTCAGGTATCATCCGGCAGATATTGAGAACCTCGATAATTACCGCAATTATATCAGTGAGATAACCGGGATGATATCCACCATGTCAAGGCAAGGCAATGGCGAAATCCTGTATTCGGCAGAAGATATTCCGCTGTTTCACTTTTTGCGGTGTCCCGAACTGGCTTTTTTCAAGGTATACAGTTGGTTTATTGCCGTTTCAGGAATAAAAATATCATTTGAGCGGTTCATGGACGATATCGAAGAGAGAGACTCGTTATACAAAAATTTTAAAAACCTGGAAAACAGCTATCTGGATATCCCATCCGCCGAAGTATGGACAAACAATACGATTGACCACATTCTCAGCGCGCTGCAGTATGCCGACGGGATGGGGGTATTTGAAAAAAGGGAAACGCTTGCGCTGCTGTTCAGTCAGTTAAGCAGTATTATCGAAAATATTGAGAAATGGGCAGAGAACGGAAAGAAGGATAATAGAGGCGAATTCAAATGGTTCTACAGCGCCGTCAACCCCGAAAACAATTTTATGCTGATGAAAAACGGAGCCGGATGTGTTGTGGCCATCAGGCTGTATGCCGTCAAAAATATTTTCACCTCCAACCGCGCATTTTGCGCAGAAACGGAGAAATGGATCAGAAGCATCATGGACAAATCCCAGCTGATCAGCGGATCATCTGCAAAGGAACGTTTCTCGTTCGTTCAGAATCAGCAGACAAAGATTGACGGTCTGCGGACAAGGCTGCTCGATGCCTCTATGTGAAAAGTCCCGCTATTACCAAGCATGTTACCATGTTGCTACTGTATCAAGCTCAAAAAAAGAGCTTTGCAACTGCCCCATCAATCCAGCAACTTTTTACCTGTCTTTGTGTGAGCAAAAATGAAAAAAAATACTGCAATAGCAATAAGAGTACCACACATAATTAAAACGCCTTCCATAATTAAACCTCCTTTTTATCCTTAATAAACCACAATCCAAAAATTATTAAAACTATGACTGTCGTAGAACCAACGGCATACATTGCCCATTTTTTTGTTATATCTCCAAAAAATGAAGATATAAGAAAAGCCGTAGCAACATATTTGGCAACATCAAGCATCCATTTTCCTATTTCTTTTCTCATAGAATCCATATTTTTATGCAAAGTTAAAAAGTTTTCAATCAAAAACAAAAGAAAATCATAATAACAACAAAAAAAATATTGCGATTTCCGTTTTTATGAAAAAAAAGTTTTACATTTGCATTCGTGTAGATTCGTGTGATTAGTGGCGAAAAAAAAATAGTGTAGTTAGTGGACAAAAAAAATTCGTGTACAAATGAATATCAAGCAATCCCTCCGTATCGTTTTCCGTAACAAAACGTACAGTATCCTAAACATCATGGGTTTGGCAATAGGCATCGCCTGCGCCGCCCTGATCCTGCTTTGGGTCGAAGATGAGGTGACTTACAACGACTTCCCCAAAGAGAAGCAGCTCTATGCCGTGTATCAGAATCAGTCGTACAACAATGGCGTTTTCACGTTCAAGGTAGCCCCCAATCCCTTGTCGGCCGCTTTGAAGGACGAGGTGGCCGGCATCAGGAATGTGATGCGTTACCAGGACAATAACAAGAGCCTGTTTTCGCTGAATGACAAGATGATATACGAAACGGGGGCCTATACCGATTCGACCATTTTCAGCATGTTGGATATAACGGTTGTCAAGGGCGATGCAAAGACGGCTTTCGACGCAGCTTATCCGCTGATTATCACCGAAGAGATGGCCTTGAGGTTTTTCGGCAAGGACGATCCCATCGGGCAGACGCTGAAAAAAGACAACGGTCAGGAATATCAGGTGACGGCCGTGATCAGGAAGCCCAAAGCCAATTCCGATTTTTCGTTCGCCTGGCTGATTCCCTTTGAGCAGTTGGTGAAGGATATGGTCGCAAGCGGCTGGCAGACAGCCGGAACGGAATGGGGTTCCAACTGGATGACCGATTACGTGGAGTTGGAAGCATCGGCAGATGTCAGTCAAATCAATGGCAAGATACTCAATATGTTGAAGGAGAAGAAGAACAACCCGAACGACCAGTGCACCCTGTTTATCTATCCGATCGGCAAGACCAAGCTCTACGGCGAATTTAAGGACGGCGTCCCGACCGGAAGCGGCTATGTGCGCTATGTGAGGCTGTTTTTTTGGATTGCCGTCGTCATCCTGATCATCGCCTGCATCAATTTTATGAATCTATCGACTGCACGGTCGCAGAAGCGCGTGCTGGAAGTCGGTGTGCGTAAAACGTTCGGAGCCGGACGGTTAAGGCTTGTCGGCCAGTTTCTGTCCGAAACAGGCGTCATCACGATAATTGCCCTATTATTATCTATCATTCTGATTGCCATTATTATATACCCTTTCAATCAGTTGACGGGAAAAGAATTGACATTGGGATTGGGAAACGCGGTACATTGGATGGGGCTTTTAGGTATAGGTCTGATATGCAGCGTAATGGCAGGCAGCTATCCTGCATTTTTCCTGTCTTCCTTTCCCCCGATAGACGTATTGAGAAAATTGACGGCCAAAAGCGGAGCCGGTGTCGTATGGCTCCGTCAGGGGTTAGTCGTTTTCCAGTTTACCGTTTCGTTGACCCTAATTATCTGTACGGCATTTATTTATCTGCAAGTGCAACATACGAGAAACCGTTCGATGGGAATGAATGTCGAACAGGTCGTCATCGCGCAAGCCAATCAGGATATCCGCGACCATTTTGAAGCGTTGCGGCAGGAATTGCTGTCGACAGGAGAGGTCGAGCATGTCGGTCTCAGCACGCAGACGATGCTCAATATCGGGAATAACGGCTGGGGATGGAAATGGGATGGAAAAGCAGAAGATATTGATTTTCTGATTTCTAACGGAGGCATTTCGACAGATTTATTTCCGACGCTCAACATCACATTCCACGA
>JAITMT010000504.1 GCA_031277235.1 Tannerella sp. | reverse complement strand
TTCTGCCTCTCCACTCTATGATCTTTTCATCCGTATCCAGCACCAAATCTTCTAAGGGAATCCATTTTCGTACTATCACGGATATTTTGGTTTCATCGTTTTGGGAAGCTACGGATATGATCGTAATCCCTTCGCTTACAGCCGTTACCAATCCGGTTTGTGTTACGGTTGCAACACTCTCGTCAGCGCTGGACCATGTATATTTCATGTCTGTAGGACTGCTTATCAACTGCATTGAATTGTGATTTCCTGCGCCATCACCCGTAAACAATTCAATGGAGGTATAGTTTACAAACGGCTTATCGGTAATCTTGAATTTGTCATACTTGAAATCGCTGCAACCGCATGCCGCCAATATTATGGTAACCGTTACCATACCCTTAAAATAATTTATCTTACTTCCTGTTTTCATACTCTCTATTTTTTATTTTACAGATTCTATATGTTCAATTTGTAACTCTTCCCATATACGGTATTTTTTGCCATCGTTAGGATCTACATAATCGTAACACAAGCGAAACGTTTTGTAGATATTCCCGAAAATATCGTCTTCCAGAGTGTACGTGTTCAAATAGCGGTCGGTCAAATCGAAATTGTCATTGTCAACCTGTGTTACGTCAATATTTTTCCACGAACTAATGGTTAACTTATCGTCCTGTCCAATCTTAACCTTTATTGACCAGTCATCTATGATATATTCGGGACGGTTATTGCCGATCGAGAATACGTCGCCGGCAAAAAACCGGATTTCGTCGCGTGAAACAGCATATACCGTTTTGCTATTATTCGTTCTCGCGGAAATGGGCGGTCGCTGCGTCAAGGGATCTTGCAGAGCATCATACGACGGCACATTGGCTGTCTCTATCTTTTTTCCGATATGCTGGTATTTGACATCGCTTACCGTGGTACTCCATTTATTTTTCCTCTGCACCAAATACAGCACAGTGCTTTTGTCCAGATTCAACTCGTAAGCCGAACTGCTCTCTACCCTGAAAGGAAGGATATAGGCTGTGTCTGGCGAAAGACCTTCCAGGTTAAGTTGTATCGGCATTCTGCCTCCGCGTTCGCCTGCCGGAATTGTGATTTTCAAGTCCGCTATGCTGTACCGGCTTTTCGAAAGATATTGGGCATACCTGTAGGAGTCGGTTTCATAATTAAACCGGTTATACTCGTCCAATAAACCGGCATCTTCCTTTATTGTGAGAACAATGGGTTCCTCAGTGATTAAGGAGCCACCCACGTTTGCGGCAATGAAACCTTCAGTATAACCGTTTGCGTCCAGGTTTTCAAGGTCAATTACCTGTTCGTAAACGTTGAAACTTCCACTGCTTTTTACGGCAACAACAGCCTTATATTGTTCACGTTCAAAAAGTTCGTCGCTGCTACAGGCATTTAATATTACCAGAGCCGCCGCAAACCGACATATATTTAATTTCAAATATTTCATATTAATTTAATTAACAATTTTATATTCCATTTCTTACCATCCCGGATTTTGATCAAACGAGGGCAAGCGTTTCATTTCGATTTTCGGTATCGGCAGAAAAATCATTTTCCGGTCCACGATACGCTGACTGATACGGGTAGTGGGAAGTACGGTCCTCATGTAGAATCCGTCCTTGCCGGTTGCCGTATTCATACCCATTATGGGTTCGCTTTCAGAAGTGAAATAATCTCCCCATCGGCGTACATCAAAATAGCGACGGTTTTCACACAAAAATTCCACCATGCATTCACGTTTGATTTTTTCCATCACAAGTCCCGCATCACCCATATCAGCGTCGGTCAATCCGGGTAATCCGGCGCGGTAGCGCACTAAATTAAACGCCCGTTTAATCTCTTGCGTATTTCGATTAAAGGTTTCATCACCTATTGTGAAAGATTCATTTCCCAACTGGTTTAGCGCTTCGGCATAACCCAGCAATATTTCGGCATAGCGTATAATCGGGTATGGTTTGGAAAGGCGTGTACCTCCGACGCTATACGAGTCATTGTTATTGATCCATTTCTTCAATACATAGCCGGTTATGGGATATTGAGCGTTGTTGGTCACACCATCTCTCCCGTTTCTCGAATCGGCATAATATGTAATCGTGAGGTTTTGGTTAAACGCATCCCTGGATGTACGATTGACCCAAAAACACTCGCTAAAGCCAATAGAGGCATAAAAACGCGGTTCCCTGTTAACGTACATGTTACTTACATCGGCATTCAAACGATATTCGCTAAACGGGAAAGTTATCGAGCTTGTAAAGCCGGCTTCATCGTATGGATAATCGGAGTCGTTGATAGCTTCGTTAATTGATTTTCCGTTAACCATTTCGTAAGCGTCTATAATTTTTTGGGTAATACACAGTCCGTTTTGACCGCCGAATTCTTCCGGGAATGCATATTGGGTAGCAGTCCGCATCGCGCCGGAGTTTCGCGCCCAAATAAATTCAGGATTGATGTGCAATACGATGTCTCCGTCAAACATTTGCTTGTATGAATTATAGGGACAGATGCCTGCCGCTCCGCCCGTACCGTCGTCGTTCCAGGGCAGATAATATTGAGGATCATTCACATTTACAGCTAATTCCCAATTGCTGTCGTCAAGCAGTTCTACCGTATTCAAACGATACAATTTTCCCCTGACATCCTGAAGATCCATCACTCTTTTTGCTGCTGCTGCCGCAACTGCCCAGCGTCTCGGATCGGGGGTCTGCTGGATGTAGTACGCACCGTCGGTACTTCGTTTCCACGAGCCGAAATACGATCTTGCCGAGACTCCGCCGTTGAACAGGTCACTGGCATGTTGCAGCCTCAGCCGTGCAACCAATGCCAAAGCGGCGCCCTTGGTCGGACGGCCATACTCCATTAAGTTTTCTATCCGGTAAGGCAAATCTTCGGATGCTTCCTCGAATTGCGTGCAGATATATTCGATGCATTCGTCGTAAGTATTGCGCGGTTGGTCGTAATAGGTGATATCTTCATTGTTTGCCACCAATTCGTCGCCCAATAAAATGACCGGTCCGTGATTCATGACAAGAAGATAGTAAGCGTAAGCCCGTATGAACTTGGCGTAGGATACGATACGCGCATTATCGGTGAGAAGACAGTCCTGACACTCGTTCAAACGCTGCAGAACGGTGTTGCACTGGCGAATCACCTGATAACACCGTTTCCAAATATCGAAAGGACCCAGATCGTTTTCATTATATTGCCCCAAAACATAAGCCATACCCTGATATGTACCGGTACCGAGCAAAGTAAAGGCTTCGTCGGTTGCCAGCGGTCCGGGTGTGAATATCCCGCCGCCAAAAATTGCACCTTCGTCTGCGGGTAAATAAGATGTCGCTCCCCACATAAAGGCTTCAATATAACGTCTTTGAGTAAAAACAGAATCAAGTTTCAATTCCGTATCAATATATTTATCAATACTTAAATAATCACAAGACGAAAACCATCCTGCACTAAAGATCATTATCCATGCCAAAAAGATTTTAAAAATATTCTTTTTCATAATTAATAAATTTACAGGTTAATATACATTTGGAACGAATACGTTGTAGGGATGGGATATACCGCCCCCAGTTTGTTTGCCTGTTCAGGGTCAAATATTTTCTCCCTGCTCCATACATATAGATTATTACCCACCAATTGCAGGTCAATGGAAGCAACGCCGATATGTTTCAGGAATTTGCTTCTCACATTGTAATTGACGGTTATTTCCTGCAGGCGCAGATATTGTGCATTAGCCTTCCAGAAATCCGAAAGTTGCGCATTGTTTTGGTTTATTCCGTATTGTAAACGGGGCAGTTGTGCGTTCGGATTTTCGGCTATAACCCCCGTTCCTTCAAATATATCGGGGTTTTCATCTATATACCATTGCGGTATCCAGCGCGTTTTAGGATCTTTGAACTGTTCAAGCACATTGCCGACCCTGTTTCCGTTGAAGGGAATGTAACCGACGTTGTTGCGATAGTAGTCCATTTTGCCCGTTCCCCTGAACAGAACACCCAAGGATATACCCTTGTAAGTAAACGATCCGCCAAAACCGTAAGAGAACAGGGGAAACATTTCTTTGTAGGAAATAGGCACCTTGTCGTCGTCGTTGACAACTCCGTCGCCATTTATATCTTTATACTTCAAATCACCCGGCATAACGGGACCCCAGCTTTGCGTAGGGCTTGCGTCAATATCAGCCTGGTCGGTAAAAAAGCCGAGGCTTTGAAGCCCCCGCCAGACATCGTTGGGCTGATTGGTATAATCCATATACGGATATTCTTCGTACAACTTTTCATAACTGGTTACCTTGTTCTTTGAGAAGGTGTAGTTGCCCCGTACAGTTACGTTCATATTCTGGTTGATGTCATACGTGTATGAGGCGTTACCGTCACTACCCCATGAAATCATACCGCCTACATTACCGTAAGGATTGTTGGTCAACCCCACATAATCAGGCACTTGTACACGTTCCTGGAATATACCGTCGCGCTTGTCGTGGAAAAGGTCAACGGTAATTGCCATTTTACTTCTCAACAATTGTATATCGAAACCGAGATTGGATTTGATGGCTTTTTCCCATTCCAGATTGTCGGCGCCTACACGACTTATGTTAATCATATCCACAAGATATTGTCCGCCCCATATCGTGTTGCTATAGAAGTTTACCCTGTTCAGGTAAGGAAACCGGATACCGCCTATGCGGTCGTTACCCACGGTACCATACGAACCGCGTATTTTGAAAAGATTCATCCACGGCAGATTATCCCTGATAACATCATAATTTGAAGGTATCCAGCCTAACGCTATGGAAGGAAAAAATCCGTACTGCTTGCCGGGCATAAAGTTTTCAGTGCCGGTGAGGCCAAAGTTCAGGTCAATCATATAAGTATCCTTAAAACCGTAAGCCAGGCGACCTGTTAAACGGACATACCGTCTGGGTATCTGAGCGTAGTTTATGGGTAGTCCTGCCATTTCACGTTCTGTCCACTGTGTGGTTGACATATTGTCGTTGAGGTGAAAATATAGCAATCCGCCTACGCGATGGTCGTCTTTAAATACGCGGTCGTAGTTAACAGCCGATTCAAATGTAAAGCTTCTGTCTGTTCCTTGATTGGTTAGCATATAAAATTCCTGAGTTTCAGGAGGAACTACTTCTCTTGTCACCAATTCTCCAAATACAGTTCTTTCCGTTGCCAAATAGAGTCCGGGTATCTGCGAGCGTACCTCGGTGTATTCCCCGTTGCGGTCGTAAGAGCCGAGAAATCTTATTTTCAAACCTTCCGTTATGAAATTGAGATCCTGTTCCAGCGCCATCGTAAGTTTCGACTTGAAATCCGTAATTTTCGATTTTCCGGAATGGTTTAGCAATACGTACGGCGATTGTCCCATGTCCGCATCGCCTGACGGTAATTGACCGTTAGAGTATATCAGGGGAAATATGACCGGCGTTATTCTTGCCTGCATGTTCCATATCTGGTCGGTTGTGCCGGGTAAACCGGGTCTGTTATTAATCGCCAGGAAAGCGTCCGAATTAAATTTTAACACGGTTGTTTTCGACAGATTCAAGTCCAGGTTAACACGAAAAGAATAGGTGTTGTAACCCACATTGTCGGTGTAATAATTACCTTTCTCAACCTTGTATGCTCCCTGTTCGCTGGTGCCGCCGAGACTTACGAAATACCGCGCAACATCGCTGCCGCCGCGTCCGCTTGCATAATAAGTTTGCCTGAACGATACGGGACGTATGATTTCGTCCTGCCAATCAATGTCCGGATAGAAGTCGTCATCCATTCCGTACTGGATTATTCCCAATTCCATGGGTTGATACTGCGGCTTTTCACCGCGCAGTTCGCGGGCTTCATTGCTCAAAACCGCATAATCATAAGCACGGAGATAATCCGGCAACCGCTTGATATGGGATACGGTATAGTTCATACGTCCCGTGATGGACAGTTTTCCCGATTCTCCACGCTTTGTAGAGATAAGTACTACACCGTTTGCGCCGCGTACTCCGTAAACAGCCGTTGCCGATGCGTCCTTGAGTATGGAAAAACTTTCAATATCGGCAGGATCAATGGAATTGATGTCGCCCTCCAAGCCATCAATCAGTACCAATGCGCTGGCATTTGCCCCAAAAGTACCTATACCCCGCACCCAGAACTCGGCAAGGTTTTTGCCCGGCTCGCCGCTTGCCTGCATTGATATAAGACCTGCCACCCTGCCGCCAAGTAAGTTTGCCACTGACGGGGCAGGCGCTTGAAGATCCTTGATGTCAACGGTGCTGACAGACGCCAGTGTCGAGATTTTACGTTGAACTCCAACTCCGGTTACTACAACTTCTTCTATTTGCTCGGTACTTTCGGCAAGAGAGATTTTCAAATCCGTTTGAGCGCCTGAAACCAAATATTCCTGCGTTTCAAGGCCTATAAATGTAAAGACCAACCATTCGCCCATGTAGGCGTTGATACTGAATTTGCCGTTCGGGTCGGTAGTCACTCCCGTCAATCGCCCCTTAATGGTGATGGTAACTCCGGGTAACGTCTCGCCGGTTGCAGCTTCAAACACAGTGCCGGCAATTGTTAAAGGCGTATCGTTATTCTGCTGTGCCGGCAAGGTATAACAAATCGAAAGCATCACAATGATAAATGCGTATTTTAATGTTTTTCGCATAGTATTATATTTGTATTGATAGATTAATTTCCGAAATTATTCAATGGTAATTTTGCGAATCTTGTAATTGTTGTAATCACCTACATAAATAATGTTGCCTTCCTGGTTGGTCACAATGCCGTGCGGATTGGCAAATTTTGCCGACTCTCTGGCTCCGTCCACATAGCCGCTGCTTTGGGGAATTCCCACAAGTGTAGTAACCAGTTCGGCTTTTGTATCAATCTGACGAATACAATGGTTTCCGTGATCGCCTAAAAATAAATTTCCGTCGTCGTCGAAACTCATGGCTCTCGGATTATTGATTCGTGCAATATCAAACGTACCGTCGCGATAGCCGTTGCCTTCGCCTATTCTGCCTATTTTTAGTTTGAAAGAAGACATAAGTTGGTTATAATCAGTGTTCACCGTAGTCCATGGACCGGCAAAAGCATTCGTGGCAGCGTTAGCCTCATGAGTTTCGCCCGGATGCAGGTCTGACCATTTTTGCGTATCGGTAATGTCAACCGTGAAGATTTTGCCTTGCCAATATGCGGGCGTAGAGAGGTCGTTGTTGTATGAAATCCACAATTCTTTCCTCCTGTCGGTTTCAGTAAGCAAGTTAATACGATTGCCGTTCTGGTCGCGTTCCGTATAGGTATTGAAGCCTATTCCGTAACAGGCGCCGGGAGGAGTTCTGCCAACCACTGTCGCTTCCCATGTTTCAGGATGTATCCTCACGATATGTCCGCAGGAGTAGCGCGTATAGTACATCCCGTCCCATTCGCAAAACATAAAACCGTAATGTGCCCAGTTCGGATCGTAGCCATTTTGACTGCCCCCGGAAAACGGCTCGGGATATCCGTTTAAGTTCCAATTTTTGATGAACTTCATTTTCGTATCCCACCCGTTTGCCGGATTGATAATGATAAACCGGTCGCGGTCACGCTCGGATCCGCACAATAATTCGCCGGTTTGAGGGTGTATTCTGGGAATGGCACGGTGGTCAAAACCCTCGTCGAATGTCATGATTAGCCTTACGCTGTTTTGTTCCTCGTTCAATAACAGCAATCCCTGATCCTGTACTGTGGCATAAAGGTTATACTCTGCGTCAACGGCGAGATAGGTAGCCCGGAATATTGCCTTGTCCAACGTTCCACTGCTGATATCAAAAGTACCGGAATTTCCTGCAAGCGTTGTTACCTGAGCGCTGACCTTGTAAAAAAATGCTCCGGGAAGCTTTTGTCGCTCTTTATCAGCCACCTGCACCGATACTTCCGTATCTCCGGCTAAACAGCGCGGCACTACGACTAAAATACGCGATCCTGTGGAACTTATGACCTTGGCTTCGGTAGCATTGAAGAAAACTTTAATGGCAGACACATCATTACCGAAATTGTCTCCATTAATCATTACATAATCTCTAATTCGCCCTTCTGCAGGCTCGAAAGAAGCAGCCACTACAGGCTTTTGAGGATCAAATGGAATGGATTCCTTGTTATCAGCGTCATTTTTTTCTTCGCACGACATCATTGAAAACATCAATGTTACTGAAAACAGCGCTAATCGGTTTAATGTTTTAAACTTTAGATGTTTCATTTTACTTAATTTAATATTAGACTTAAAAAAATTAAAAATTATTTGAGAGTGCAAATGTACTGTTCTCTTAAAAATTATTCTATGACTTTTATCCCAAAATCTTGTTATTTTGTCTCATTCCGATAATCGAATGCTTCAATTGACTCCGTTCATAAAATATGCATCATACTATTTCTCATCAACGATCCCGAATCCTTTCGACTGTCTGGCTGCACCTCCCTTTACCGGAGCCAACTTGCCTTTCAGTTCCAGTTTTATGACCGTGGCAACGGGGTCAGGCATCTGTGCAGGCAAGCGGATTTCCAGACCTTTGGCGGTTTTCACGGTTTTAAGTTTTGTTTTTCCGGCGAGTAAAACGGCTGATTTGGCGTCGGAAAGTCCTTCGAGAACAATTTTTCCGTCGCGGGGCAATTCGCATACGGACAGATACAGGCAGGTTGTTTTTTTACCGTCCTTGCGGGTGATGTATCCCCAGTCGGGCTTGTCCACAGGGCTGCGTTGCGTTCCGTAGATCGCCTCGCCGTTCACCTTCATCCAGCGACCGATAGCCCGTAAACCGTCAATGCTTTGCTGCGGTATCTCGCCTTCCGGGGTGGGACCGACGTTCAGCAGGTAGTTGCCGCCTTTGGATGCAATGTTTATGAGATTGCGGATGAGCGTTTGAGGCGTTTTCCAATTTTGATCCCAACTTTTATATCCCCACGAACTGCCCATAGTCATGCAGGTTTCCCAGTCGAAATTACCCAGTTCACTCGGGTCGGGGATTTGCTGTTCGGGCGTTTTGTAATCACCGGGAAAATTCGGACGTTTCAGCCGGTCGTTGGTGATGACTTGGGGATAATTTTTCAATTCGTTCTGCAGTTTGACGGCAAATTCGTCGGTCATCCGTGTCGGCGTGTCCCACCAGATGATGGCTATGTCGCCGTAGTTGGTCAGCAGTTCGCGAATCTGCGGAACCGCTACCTGATCAATGTAATCGGCCATCGAGCGCGATTCCTGAACGGGATCCCAGGAACCGTCGTGCGCCTCGGTGTACGCATCAATCCGTGCCGAATCGGGATTTGCCCATCCTTCCGCCATGACCTTGCGCGCTACTGAGCCGCCCGGATTGTTCCAGTCCTGCGCCTGGGAATAGTAGAAACCGAGTTTCATGTTGTGCTTCCGGCAGGCTTTCGCCAGTTCGTCTATGACATCCTTTTTATACAGCGTGAAATCCACCATGTTAAAATTGCTTGCATTACTTTTAAACATGGCAAATCCGTCGTGATGCTTGGATGTAATCACGATGTACTTCATTCCGGCTTCCCTTGCCAGCAATACCCATGATTCGGGATCGTATTTAACGGGATTAAACGTGGCGGCTGCCTGCTGATATTCGGCTACGGGAATCTTGCAGCGATTCATGATCCATTCGGCGCCGCCGCGCTGTTGTTGATGACCGTGATATACGCCTCCCCAGATACTGTACGGTCCCCAATGGATAAACATCCCGAACCGGGCTTCACGCCACCATTCCATTTTTTGGTCGCCGGAAACCGTTTCCTGCGCTTTCAAAAATGTAAGCGGCATACATAACATTATTATTAACAGCGTTTTATTCATGATAAGACAGATTTTAGTTAACTATATTTCGATAATATTGAGTTGCAAAAATAGTCTGTTTATTCCTGTTGAAATATAAAAACCATGCCAAATGATTGTATAATTGTCCCAAATTACTCCTTCACCACATTCCGTTTTGAAAAATATGCAACAGGAGAATTGTTGATTGAAAAATATGTTGTAAATTTGCAATGTTAAACCGGTAAGGCATCACTTAAAGACCGGTTGTTTTTGGTCTTACAAATGGGGAGCAGAATATAGTTAACAGTTTAACAATTAAAAAAATATGAAACAAATAGTAAAACTGACCATTATTTTAAGCCTGTTTGCACAGGTTTGTCATGCACAAAATGTAGAAACGGAAGAAGAATACAGGGCTTATAACGACAGTATCATTTCTCTTCTGAAAACTGTCCGGAAAGATTCGAACAATTATGTCGGCAAGCCGTTTTCGGAACTGGTAAAACTTTTTGATAAATGCGGCGTGAAAATAACTGAATTAATAATAGGTGAAACGGATAACCATTATCTGAACCGGCAGCTTTATTCGGTTAGGTTAAAATTTAATTCAGAGGAAATAAATGATCTTGCATGGAGATATACATTAAGGACTCCCACTGTACATATATATTTCAGAGGAAGTAAACCCTATTACGAGGCTGTGAGTTTATTTGACAAATATAAGGAAGAAATAGGAGTTACTTTCACGGAGGGAGGTCCTTTCACGGAAGAGGTTGAAGCATTTTATTCGGATGCGGTTATCAAGTCTGTAATTTTTCCAAAAATGGACGGTGAAATATATAATCATCGTGGTAATCCTAAAAAATGGAAACGGTTACCTTCATCCGGGGAAAAACCAAAAGTCAAGAAGTCGGATACGGTTGAAATTAAAAACGAATAGAAAGAGAATGAAAACAGGGAAATTGGAGATTCATCTCATTTACGGGAAACTTATTGGGATTGAGGATTGGAGTTTTGTTTTTGGGACAGTCTATACATAAATATGTCCATAAAAATGAAAAAAATTATTTTATTATCATTGTTCGTTGCCATGGCTGCAACGGTGAAATCCCAGGCTGATTTGCCCTATAAACCCCTGTCGTCTTTCAAAAACGATAAAGTTTTCAATAATGATACCGTTGCGTATTTAGTGTACAACTTCAAAACGCGGGCGGATTTCTATAAAGGGAAAACTGTTGACGAGGTGTTGAAAGATATCCGGGTGCCGGTTGCATTCTATCAAATTAGTGTTATACTGAGACCCATCGGAAATCGTGCGTTGAGGTTATATTTTAATTCGGATACGAAAAGTGATAGCAGTTATTATTTATATATAATCAGCTACACGAATTATCCGAAAGACCCGACACTAATAGAAGAGTGGTCTGCAGAAATTTATGAATTGCTAAAATCGAATAAAGTAGAAAGTGTAGGAGTATCTGTACCAAGAAACAGCGAATATTTTAAGGAAGAGGAAAGGAAATGGAAAGAAGAAAGCGAAAAAGAAAGTAAAAAAAGAGAAGAGGCATTTCGACGTAATTTTGAAAAAAATAATAAGGGCGGAAACCCTCATCCACTGACTCCGGAAATGATAAAGGAAATGATAAAGGGGATGAAGGATTCGATACCTTAGATTGATTTTTTGCGTGTTTGTATTTGATAGTGAACACGCAAAAAATATTGTTTCGATTGTAAAAATGGTAAAATTGAGAAGAACAAACGGCAAGCGACCTCTTCGTGACCGCTTGCATATTTGGGATAGCGAGGCGGTTTATACACCAAAAATATGTCCATAAAATGATGAAACGAATAAATTTTATTTTAGCAGCCCTGTTTTTATTACTGTCCGCCGGACAGTTGCAGGCGCAGAGCGATAAAGCCGCATTGCCGTACAGACCGGCGGCAAGTTTTAACGGAGACACGCTTCGGTATTTGGATTACAATTACCGAATGCGGGGAGAACAATATGTGGGAAAGACCGTTGGCGAGATTCTCGAAGAATTGGAATATCCGGTACTCTACATTGCAGATGCCGGATTGCGATCCTCTCCTTCATCACCAACTGTAGTGTATTATTTATCGTTAAGCGTCCGGCAAATAGGTAAGAAGGCCAGCGAATTGAAAGATTACTACATAGTCGTACGCTTTGAAAATCCGCCTACCTCTGCTGAGTATCGGAAAGCATCCGAATTTCGTAATGAGAATGGTGATCCCGTATTTACTCAAAAACTATACGATTTCCTTAAAGACAGGAAAGTAACCGGCATCGGTGTCAATCCGTATATGTATATGACTAAAGAGCCGGTAACATCAAAAAAGATGAAAGAAATACGGGAAAAAAATGATCGGGAAGCACGGGAAAAAATCAATCAGGAGGAGAGGAAAAATAGGGAAAATTAGCGTCTCATTTTTTCATCTCATTACGGGAATGGAAGTTGAGGATTGGAGTTTTGTTTTTGGGACAGTACAGACGGCTTATACACTTAAAACATGTTCATAGTCATATCCTTTTTTATTTTTCATTCTCCATACCCAATCAGCATGTTTCTGTTTTCGGCGTCTTTCTTTTCGGAGGATTGATATTTTTTTGCCTGAAGAGCATAATCCGGATTATCATACACAACCGAAGCCCGCTGCAATAAATTGAGCATCGTGCCGCGGTCAAAACGGTTGCTGACCTGGGAATATTTCCACAGGGTCGAATCCTCGAATGCAGGTATCAGAAAATCAAGCGCCGTTTGCAGGTATGGTTTCCCGTCGTCGTTGGTTACAGTCCAGAGATTGACGTCCACATGCCGGGCAAGAGTTGCTACGGTGAAAAATCCGCGCAGGTTCATGTTGCTGTAGTTCCACGAGTCGGCGCGTGCCAGTTCCCGCGGCTGGCTGCCGTCGGGCATGATTTGCGAGCGCAACCGGGCTACGGTTTGCCCGGAAACGATTTGTTTGGCTTCGCCGGTTTTTCCGATATACAGCGCCATCGCTACGGACTGTGCGTCGTACCATGTTCCGTGATTATTTTTAGCGTTGCGTTCGTCAGCACCGATCTTGCTTGTTTGCATCCAGTCGAAGAAATCGGCAAACCATTTTTTGAGCGCTT
The DNA here is from genome assembly GCA_031277235.1 of Tannerella sp. GTDB lineage: Bacteria > Bacteroidota > Bacteroidia > Bacteroidales > Tannerellaceae > Tannerella. The sequence goes on along the minus strand of JAITMT010000504.1, from coordinate 14,589 downwards.
CGTTGTCTTGATGCGTCCACGACTTTGAGCCCTCCAGCAAGCGGACGCCGTCGAGCATGGCGATGAATCCTGTCGTTTCTATCAGTCCTTCAGCCCGTCCGTCGGTAATGCCGGGAACAGATTGTCCGTAGTTCAAATGGGGATTCATCAGGGTCTCCTTATCAAGAAACCAGACTTTCAACAGGAGTGCGGCATGTTCGGCATACTTTTCATTTTTTGAGAAGTAATATGCCAAGCCGAGCGTTTCGACTGCAGACATCAATTTTCCAAGATTACTGCGGTCTTCATAAAGATTGCGTTCAGGATTGCGGAAACCGTCCTTGCGGATGTAAGGCAATCCGTCGGGGGTATCGGGATTGGGCCACCAGTAGGGACCCATGCTTATATAATCATGCTTGTCACCGCTCGGAGGCATCTTCGGTTTGGAGGTTACCGTATAGGGACCTTCGGTCAGGCACTTATCCGCATCGAGGAGCAATTGCCGGCAGGCTTCGGTATAACCGGCGTCGCCTGACTGTATCCGGCGAAAAGACCGGTTCAGCGCCTGTCCGTCGAATGATACGGTTTGCGGAATCCGGACAGTTGAGCACTGAACAAAAAGGAACAGAAAAAAAAATGTGTATTTCAAAGGTTTCATATTGCATGGTTTATTTTGTTTTTATCAATACCGCTCCGTTTGCTCCCCGCGCTCCGTAGATGGAGGCTTCCTTCATGACCGTTACTTCTTCCACGTCGTTGATGTTTACGTGATGGAAACTGTCAACCGCGGATCCGTCCAGAATCAGAAGCGGTGAATTATCCAGACTGAACGAAGCGCCGCCGCGTATGCTGAGCGTTGGCGTCCCGTCGTCCGAATAGACGATATTTACTCCGGGAACTTTTCCGGCTATGGCATCCAGAATATCGTTCTGTCCCGTCAGGCGCAATTCGTCGCCCGAGATAACGACGTTTCCCGACGTATTTCCGAGTTTGCGCACCTGACCGTAACCCAAGTCCACAATTTCGTCCCGGGCTTCTTCGGTCGTGAAATCATCTTCATAAAGGATTACTTTCAAGAAAGGTTTGCCGGTTACCGGGACGACAAAAATTCTGTTTTTCGGGATGACCATCATCAAGGTATCATCCAGCAAGACATTGGGAATGACGAATATTCCCTTGCGGTCGGTCTTGAACACTCCGTCCCTGTGCCGGGCTGTAACCGGAATATTTTTCAGTCCCTTGCCTTTCGGATTCACCACCAAACCGACCAGCGTATCGGCAGGCGTATCGGCAGCAGTCGCCTGCGAAGCGTGAACCGATAATGCAAGCGTAAGAAAGAAGATTATTGCGTTTTTCATTGTCTTTTTAAGATAAAAAAAGGTTGCCCGCCTGTTTTCGGACGGACAACCCCATGTGAATACTTACGGCGTTTGTCCGTAATACAATGCAAAATGCGATAAGCCGGTATTGTTGCCGGTAGCGTTTCCTTCGACGCATACCCACCGCACATATCTTGCCGTAACAGGTTGCGGCAGGTTATGCGTAACAATGGTGAAGGACGACGGGAACTGTTGGGAATCTTCCGTCTTGATAACTTTTGTCCAGACATTGCCGTCGTCGCTGACTTCAACCGTGTATTTTTTCACCAGTCCGTTGTTTTCGCGAGGCATGAGATCTATTTTGTCAAAAGTTACGGAACCTTCCGGCGTAGCGCTGTAGTTCAACGCAATCCATGGCGGGGCGGTATTTCCGGTAGGCGCCGGTCCTTCACCCGGAAGTTCGGCGGGAACGGCTGCCGAATTAACCTGCCAGTAAGTACGTCCCTGTGTGGGTATTCTGTCCGCGCCGTACACGGCGGCATAGTCAACGGAAGCCCAGGTGTCATTATTGATGGCGCCGTCGAATGCGTGCATTGCCATTCGCCCGCCTCCGACGTTGAAGGCATTTTGACTGCTCCACGCAATCGCCGGAACATCAGCCAGAAGGGAACCTGCGTAAAGCGTCAGATTCTTTTCCGGATCGGGAGAGTAGAGTTCTATATTTCCCACTTCCTTTTCCGAACTGCCGCCAAAAATGATTTTAAGGGGAACCGTTCCTGCGGTAACTGCCGCGGAGATGGAAACTTTTATCAAGGCGTCCGTTACGCCGGGCATGATGACACCTTTTGCAGCGCCAATCCATACTTCCTGAATACCGCTGATATTGCTTCCTTCCATATAAATTGCGCCTCCCAGCGGGACACGTTTCGAATAATTGGTGATAACAGGCTGCGCCGGTAACAGATTTATCCTTCCGACGATCTTTTCCCTGTTCAGCGAACTGTGAATGATTTTCAGATCAACTTCTCCCGGCTTAGCCGATTCCGTTGCGGGAATGGTAACCGTTATGGCTTCGTCCGTTCGTCCTTCCCCGTCAATTTCGCCTTGCAGACTGCCAAACCATACCTGTTTAATCAGGCGAAGGTTGGTGCCGTTCAGGACGATGTTTTGTCCAATCTGCGCTTCGGCAGGCGGCGTTTCCACTTCCACGGAAACGGATTCCTGCGCAATGGTAAAGGATGCCTGCCTGTCGGTGCCGGTCAGACTGAATGTAACGGCAGCCGTACGTGTGTCGCCCGTTTCATTGGCTTCTGCGGTAAATTCAACCAGGTCATCCGCAACCTCGCGCGGCTTTTGTATTACCCACGTCGCGGGTATCTGCACAGTCCATGCACCGGTAGCCGTAACCGTCGCCCATGTATCGCCACCCGCCGGCGGTATATTGACCGTTCCGGAAAAGACTGCGATGTCGGGCTGGGTACCGACCTGCGACACGGTTACCGTTTTGGTAAAGGCGCCGTTTTCGGATGTAATGGTAACACTGCCGTTGCGGATGCTTTGTCCCGTGTTTTCCTTCGCGGAAACCGTAACATTACCGTTTCCTTCGCCTGACGCGGGAGAGCACGAGAGCCAGTCGCCGCCGCTGACCGCAGCCGTCCATGCCACGTTGGAAAGAACGCCTATAAAACTTTGACCGCTTTCTTTCCCGAACTCCATATTCGTTCTGTTGTTTACTATTTCCAGCGAATCCGCCGCCTTGTCATCATCCTGACAGGCGGAAAAAAGCAGGAAAAAAACGCTAACACTGAAAAATAACAATATTCTGTTCATTCAAAATTAAAATTAAGATTTTTTACTAATGCGTTTGAGTCGGATTTGGATTGGTATTTTTTTCGCAAATCCTGAAATCGCACAACCATACGGATTCGTTTTTCAACAGCGGGCTTTGACCTGCCGGATTTTCGGTCAGGTCGCCGCCGGCAAGGCTGCGATAAATACCGTATTTGTTGCGCAGATACGAAGAGCCGCTGCGCCACATGTCAATATTGTTTCTTGATGTGGAAATCAATTCCTTGCCATCGCGTATCCGGGTGATTTTGATGGAATAGAAACCGTCGTGGCGGTAATGTATTTCCTCCACAATCTGTACCCATTCATCCTCGAAATCGGTCATCGGCGCTTCTCCCATGCTTCCCAGACTCGTGCCCGTGCCACCCTGTGAAGTATGTTCCACCCGCACCCTTCGGTTTGAGCCGTCGCTGTTGGCACGCGGAGTGATGGTAATCAAAGGGTTGCCGTTGTTGGGACCGTCCTGCGCCTTGATTTGGTGGAGATGGCAGAAACTTGTCGTGGGCTGATATCCCTTGGGAATTTTCATCTTCCATTCCAGCCGTTGCCATTCGTCCCAGTTACCCTGCACTTTTGCCCAGGTTGTGTTGTTGGTAACCGATTTCATTTCGTTTCGCTGACGGTCTGTCGCGCTGCCGCAACGGTCGCCGTCAATGACGGGCGTGATGTGAATATCAAAGCGGAAGACGTACTGCTTCAGATCTTCGTCCCATTCCACTGCAAGATGCACTCCGTCCTGATGACCGCCGAGACCGTTGCAGTACGGATGTTCGGTATAATCAAAGCCATACTCTTTCATAAAGGTATTCAGCGGATTATAGGACAAGCCTGCCTGCGCTTCCTCCGGATTCATAACAGTCATCAACGTGTATTCTCCCTTTTCCTGGGTCAGTGCAAAGACGGTTGCTACGGAGCCGTCCTGTTTCTGAAATTCGATATTCGATGTACGCTTTTCGCCGCTGAGGTTTTCTTCCACGCCGAAAATCACCCGACTGTCCGTTTGCCCTTTCACTTTTACCCATTTGTCGGCACCGGGGATACTTACTTTCCACACAATGCTTGACGTAACATTGACGGTAACATCTCCGGCGTTGCCGGAGATGTTCGTCTGTTGGGGATCAATCGCCACATCAGCCGTTGTACCGGTTCCCGCCTGCTGCGTTACCGTAACCGTTTTGGATGCGGCGCCACTACTGACAGTTACCGTACCAGTACGCACATTCGTTTCGCTGTTTGCCTCCGCCAGAACCGTCAGCCTGCGTTCACCGCCACTGCTGCTCACAGGGTTGGTTTTCAGCCAGGAATGGCTGCAACTTGTCGTCCATTCGGTAGAACTGGATACAATTATATTCTTTTCGCCAGCCTTTTCGTCAAAATCGAGTTGGGTTGTATTAATGACCAGCGGTTCGACTTTTTCTTCCGGTTTGTTGGAATCGCCGCAACCGAAAAAGAGGGTAAAAAGCAAAAATAGTTTCATCCTGTTCATGACAATCATTTATTTGGTGCGGTAGAGTTGGAAAATCGTCAAGCCCGTATTATTTGCCGCGGCTTCAACAACAACATACCGTACATACTTGGCCATAACCGGAGTCGGCAGCGTGTGCCCGTATTCTGTGGTGCCGACAAACTCATTGGAATCTTCCGGTTTTATAACCGTTATCCAGTTTATATTGTTGTCGCTTATTTCGATTGTGTAGGATCGGGTGGCGTCTGCATTATTGCCGCGTCCGATCAGCGCTATCCTGTCAAAGATGACATAGCCTGCCGGGGTGGTGGTATAGTCCAACCAGAAACAGGTACGGTTTGAAGGAATCTCCGCTCCGTCGTCAATCATGCCTTGATTCTGTCCGGAATTTGCCTGCCAGTAGGTACGTCCCCTGTTGGGTACTCCCGTTCCGCCGACATTCGTTGTTCCGAAGCCGGTTCCGTTCCAGTTCAGTTGTCCGACATAATATTGCAGGTAATCAACCAAATCGTAAGTGGGATTGTCAATAACGCCGTCAAATGCGAACAGTATGGAGCGTCCTCCACCGGCGTTCCAGCCGTTGGTTCTGCCGCCTTCCACCACCATTGGAATGGAAGGATCCGCTTCCGCATATCTTGAGCCTGCATAACGGCACAAGTCTTTTCCGGCGTCGAATCCTCCGCCTTCCTTGAGAAGCATTACGCCTACGGGAGATTCCTGATTGCCATCGAAAATAAGTTTTACTTCCGCCTCGCCGGCTCTTGCCGATAAGGGAACGGTTACCAGCAGCGAAGCCGACGGCGTTCTGCCGGGTGCAAAAGTCGCTTCCGTACTGCCGATCATCACCTTTTGAACAAGATTCAGCAGGGAGCCGTGAAGGATAAACGCTGTTCCTATCGTTGCTTCAGCCGGACCTTCGGCTTTCGGGAACGGAGGAATGACATTTATTGAACCGATGTTCATTTCCCTGGTTCCGTAAATGAGTATTACATCGAACGTTCCGTCCGTAAACGTTGCGGGAACTTCGACCCTTAGAAAACCGCTTGCCGATTCGGTAATCGGTACTTCAGTATCGCCAAGGCGCACTTTGGATACGGAGTTCATGTTTTCACCGGTAATGGCGAAAACGGTTCCCCGCACGACTTCATTCGGAAGTTCGACGTTTGCCGGCGGAATGATAAACGGTTGCTTTACGTTCACTACCGTATATTTATTCGCCTTTTTCAATTTGAAAACAATATCCGTCAAACGGTCTTCGTCCGTTTCGTTCAGGTCAAACTCAAGTATCGCCCATCCCTGGAGCGATGCGGTTTCTGCCTCTACCACCCGCACCCATCCCATGGCGTCGCCCGGTATCAGTACTTCCCATTCGTCGGTGGCGGTTACCCGTATGGATACCTGCCCGCCAACCGGCAACGGAGCCGGATTTACGGGTCGGGCAATGATATCGGGTTCGCTGCCGAGTTGCGTTACCTCTATGATTTTACTTAATCCGCCGGAGGTTACGATGGTAACGGTTCCGCTGCGGGTGTTTGCCGTTCTGTTGTGTTCCACCGAAACCGCCACGCCCCCATCGCCTTCGCCGGAAGGCGGCAGACATCTCAGCCACGCATCGCTGCTGAAGGTATTCCATTGGGTATTTGAAGTAATCCTGAATGATGCTCCGTCGCCGTCTTCGCCGAGGAAATCAAAGTTTTCTTCGGAAACTTCCAGAAACTCGGTGTCCTGTTCATCATTGCAACCCGTCAGGAGTATGCCTGTTAATAATGTACAAAAAAATAATATTCTCCTTATCATGATATTTTTACATTAAAAGATTAATTTTCTTCCACTCCGGTATATACATATCCGTTGTTTTGACCGACGGTATTCGCCAGGTAAATGGTCGGAACGGTGGTTGCAGCCGGAGCCGTTACTCCGTCGCCGGAACCGTTGGGAACTTCTATCGCCCATGAGGTCAGATTGAAATTGCCGGTGTAGTTATTGGCGCTTCGCCAATTTTTCAATGCGTCGGTTTCAAATACTTTTGTTCCGTTGACATAGGCGACAACCGTGTAGTCATTCGTGATGCTGAAGGCTACTTTTTTGTATTCTCCCGCTCCGGACAGTAATGCCGGGTGGTAAAACCATTCTGTTCCCGCGACTGTTGTAGCGCCTACGCCGGATTGCATGAAATAAAACCGTCCGTTGCACCACTCGCCGCTTCCGGAATCAATTTGCCCCATGTTGGTACCTCTGGGAAACCATTCGAACCAAACATTACTCACGTATAGAAGTCCGGCTGCGTCCAGGTCTCTACTCAAGGCAAAGCCATATCCAATCAGATTAGGCACCAGAGAGTATGTCAGACTGTCGCCGATTCTGCCCCATTCAGCCGGCATGTTGGCATTCCAGCCGATGGTAGCCATGCAACTGAAAGGCATCTTCAAATCGGGGTCGGTAAAAGGTTTTGTAAGAAGTCCGGTCGTTGCCGTAGCGCCGGAGGCGCTTATGACGCAACTTTTTGTTGCGGGGGTAACCGTTCTTGTCAAGTTGCTCACTCCCGTCCACGTTAAGGGTCGCGACCGCACATTGGGCGGAGCGGTATTGACGCTGATGGCAGTCGTTCCGTCGTGCTCAAAATAATCGAAGAAATAATGCGAGACATTCATCGTGCGATAGCGCGTTTCAGTCTTGTTGCCGACGGTTATTTTGCACCACACCTGGTATTCTCCGGTTTCGCCCGGCGGAATCCAGGTTGCTTCGGAGATGCCTTGTCCCTCGCTGAAATATCCGGCGTCGCATCCCCATTCGTAGTCTGCCATGCCGAGATTGTCCGATTCAACGGCCATCCACATCTTGATTCGCTGAAAAGAGTAAAATTCATTGCCGTCAACCGACAGGGAATCAATTCTCAGGCTTCCCTCTTCCTCCCGGCATCCGGTGAATAATGCCATAACTAATAATAAGATAACACTTAAATTTTTCATGTTCATTGCTGTTAAATTCATCGTAACTGGTCTAAAGTAGGTTGTTCTAAATAACGGTTTTCAATAACGTGCACGTAGGCGCCGCTACTGGCTTTCAGGTTGGAAGTCCGTGCGGTGATGAACCGGGCGTAATGTCCCACATAATTGTTGAATACAATATTGTTGAGGACGCCGGTACCGGCTTCGTTCCACTTTTCAATGTACAGGTTCACATACGCGGTTTCGCCGTCGGCATAAGTGGGATACCAGGTAGGCGCGAACGTCAGGTTAGGCCACGACCAGGCGCCCTTTACGATATGGTACAGCAGAAACTGTCTGACCTGTTCTTTCGGATATTGCCTCAGCGAAGTAGGTCTGAATTGCACTCCGTCAGCATTAATCAACTGGTTTCTATAGAAATATCCGGTGGAGAGTTCGGGGGTGGCAGCCGTAAACTGGGTGAATGCATTGTTGCGCAGCACTATGTAGGTAGCGTCCGATTCGTTATACATTTCTTCCAGTCCCGCATATTCAATACCTTCCAGAAATAATCTGAAATCTGCGCTCCTGTCCTGAAGAAACTCCAGAACCGTAGAGTTTATTTCGTTGCTTGCCATTCCGGCTTCATAATCGTAATCGAACGATTCCTGAAGATCCAGTCCGAACAAATTGCATCCGGTCAGCATGACTGCGGGCAACAGACACGCGAATATAATTTTATTGATTGCTTTTACTATATTTTTCATATTCTTTCATTTTTTTGATGTTCATGAGATTAATCGCTTGCTCCATACGGTTCATTTTGCACCAATGCCGGATTTGCTTCAAATTCCCGGAAATAGATGGGCGCCAGCACCCGTCCCGGATGTGTAAATCCGGTGGGCGCATTGCCGAGTTCTATCTGATGTTCCCTTATGATCGGATCCATGTATTGGATGAGTTTGGCGTCTCCCCAGCGCCGGAGGTCGAACCAGCGTTTTCCTTCCGTTATAAATTCGAGTTTGCGCTCTTCCAGAATCAGCCATTCAATGGAGTCTCTGTTGTTGGTCGTTACCTCTGTTGTTGCGTCTGCCGTGTAGCCTACCCGCCGGCGAATGTCGTTCACCAACTGAAGGGCTTCCGTTCCGCGTCCCAGGCGATTCAGCGCTTCGGCGCGCAAGGTATATACATCGGCAAAGCGGTAGATGGGATAGAGAATCTGACAGCGTCCGTCCGTGCCGCCCTCTTCCACGCTCAGAGGCAATACCGTATACCATGTTCCAACCGGCGGCGGAGTTCCCGTCGGACGGGGGCTGTATTTGATGTTTTTATTCAAAATGGCTGCAGCTCCGGCAACGGTATAATGGGTTTGAACGATAGGAGGTCTGTTGCCCGGCGTACCTACGGTGTTGTAGATGCCTACGGTATCGTAGTTGGCTACGAAGCGGGCGTCGGTTCCAAACTCCGAACGGACGCGATCTACAAATTGGTTGAAAAGGTTTCGCCCGATTCTGAATCCGTTATTAACGGAAACTCCGGTACCGCCCTTTGAACCCACAAATCCGCACCAGTTACAACCGACGCCTGTCTCCACCGTATTCCAGTACAGCGTAAATACGGTTTCGGTGGAAGTTTGGGGATCAATAAATATAGTCCGGTAATCATCCATGTTGGTTATCAGGCGGAAAGTCCCCGTGGCTCCGGTAAAAAACCATTCCGAAGCCTCCAGCGCCTGCTCGTTTTCGCCGAACCACAGATGTACGTCGGTTTTTAAGGCATAGGCGGCAGCGCGGTTGAAATAGTATTTCCTGGCTCCGCCGACATCGGCGCCGAGCAGTTTCAAGGCTTCATCCAAATCCGACAGAATCAGCGTTTTCACGTCGCTGACCGGGCTGCGCGGAATCTGGGAACTGCTCACGAGACCATCCCACAACTGATCCACTATCGGAACATCGCCCCAAATGCGGATGGCGTAGAAATACATCAGCGCCCGCAAACCGTATGCCTGTCCCAGAAAATCGTTATAGTCCGTTTCGGATGCGTCCGGAACGGTGGGATAATATGCAATGGCGGTGTTGCATTTCATGATGACGTTATACAGGTTTTGCCAACTGTAATCGCCCTGCGTCGCGTCCAGATTATTCGTATATTCATTGACGCGAATGTATGAGGGACCGGTACTTCCGTAAAGGTCTGCACGCGCGTCGCCCCAGAGCAAATGTCCGCTGTTCAGCGTGTTTTGCAGCGAAACGTAAATTCCTGCATGCCAGGTGGAAATATCGCGCTTGCTGCCGAAAAACGAGGCTTGCGACAAACTGGCGAGCGGCGCACGGTCTAAAAAGTCCTCGCAACCGCACAGAATCAAACTTGCCGTCAAAAATATACCGATTATATTAAATTTTATAGATTTCATATTGCCAAAATTTTAAAAGGTTACATTAATACCGAATCCTGCCTCTTTCTTTCTCGGGTAGCGGGAATTGTCTTCTCCCGGCTGCAGCGGATTGCTCGCGCCTACTTCGGGGTCGTATCCCGAATAATTCGTCCAGGTGAGCAGATTGTTGCCGTAAATATACACGGTCAGGTCTTTCATTGCCAATTTTTCGGCAATGCTTCTATCCAGCCGGTAACTCAATCGCGCGTTGCGCAGACGGATAAAACTGCCGTCTTCCAGATAGCGGCTGCTTGCTACGCCGTAGTTTCGACCGGAAGCATCGTTGTTGACTCTGAACCAGTCGGTAATTTGCCCCTGATACTTCCATCCGGTGAGGATGTATTCGCGGTCTTGCATGTGCGTATTGCCCTGCCACATGGTGCGGTTATATTTCATTTGGTTGTATATCAAACCGCCCCAACTGACGTAGAAATTGAACGAAAGCGTGAACTGCTTGTATTGCAGGGAGTTATTCCATGAAGCATACCAGTCGGGAATGGCTTGACCCAGAATTTTCCGGTCGGCGTCGGTGCTGATATCGCTGGCATATACCGGATTACCGTTCTCGTCGAAACCTCTCGGCATTGCTTCAAAAATCACGTCGCCTCCTTTGGATACGGTTCCTCCGGTTGTCCGCTGTTTCACTTTTTCCCTGGGATAGGGAGTGCCGTCGGGCAAAAGATATTCCAGTACCGTCGGTTGCTGAAAGACATCGAGCAGCACATTGCCGTTTGCATCGCGCTCCAGTACGAGCGTCAGCAACTGCGAATAATCCTCGGTATAGGCATTGCTTGCGTCATAGGCATAAACGCCAAGGTAATTGAGACCATACCACTGTCCGGTTGATTTGCCTTTGGCTACCATCCATTTGCCGCCTGCCACGTAATCTTCGCGTGCCAGATCGAGTATTTTGTTTTTGTTCGTCCACCACATCACCGTTGTTTGCCACGAAAAGTCTTTGGTGCGTACGGGAGTACCCGACAGCGTCAGTTCAAAACCCTTGTTTTCGAGGCTCGCCATATTTACGCGCATACTGGAATAACCGGTCGTAAAGGGAAGATTCATGCTTGAGAGCAAATCGGTCGTTTTCTTGTAATAATAATCCGCCGTAAGATTTGCCCGCCCCTTGAGGAAACTCAGGTCAATCCCAACGCCCGATTGCCGGGTTTCTTCCCAGCGGATGGTCGGGTTACCGTAGTTCGACGAAGGTCCAACCGATTTCACTCCGTTATAACCGCTTTCGGATACATACAAAATTTGCGATTCATAGTTTCCGATACGGTCGTTGCCCGTAACAGCCCAGCCGCCGCGTATTTTACCGTCGCTCATTATGCTCTTTGTCCATGCCAAAAACGGCTCTTCCGAAAAACGCCAGTAAGCGGAGACGGACGGGAAAGTACCCCAGCGGTTATCGGCTCCGAAACGCGACGAGCCGTCGCGGCGAACCGTTCCACTGAGTTGATAGCGTCCCATGAAATTATAACTGGCGCTGCCGAAAAATCCGACCATCGAATAATCGGTCGCCGTCGTATAGGTATTCGACGGGTCGAGAGTGCCTATCAGATTAAACGTATAAGGTCCGCTTTCCGAAACGAAAGCCGTTCCCTGAAAGCGTAAATCTTCGGAGAAAGCCGCTTCCGCACTGGATCCGATCATGGCGGTAACGGTATGGTCGCCGAAAGTCCGGTTGTAGTTCATGAACAATTGTCCTTCATACCGCGTCGCCCATTGGGCAAGATCCCATCCCGAATTGGCGGCGTCGCGCGAATTTTCCAACTCGCCCGAACGGAACTGGCTGCGCCGTCCAAGATTGAAATTACCTATCATAATCCCTTGCAGGCGCAGATGGTCGGTAAACTTGAATTCGCCTCCCTGGGAAAGCACGGCTTGATAACTGCTGCGTTCCCTTTTCTGTTCGATCAGTTCATGCAGCGGATTTCGGTAATTGCTGTTGTATGCCTGGGGGATGAAACTACCGTCTAAAAATTGCATCGGCGCATTCGGCGGTCTCCGCATGGCATGCCAGAGAATAGCCGTTTCGTCAATGTCGTTGGTTTTGCTGTAGGTGAAACTGAGCCGCGTCATGAATTTCAGCCGGTTCGACGCGGCAAAATCCACATTCATGCGGGCGGTGTAGCGGTTGTTGTAACTGGTCAGAATGATACCCTCGTCGCCGATATATCCCAACGACGCCATGTAGGTAACCTTATCGCTGCCGCCGCTGACCGTCATATTGGCGTCCAGGCGGTTGGCTACCCGCGAAAGCGCCTTGGGATAGTAAATATTGGTACTGTTGACCAGACTTACCGAGTCGTTGGATTCATTGAACTTTTCGGGATATGCCGTGCGGGTGCCGGCAATATTCAGATATTGCTCCAGCATGTTTACCTGCGACAGAGAGTTGGCCATCCAGTTGTAACTGTTCACGACGCGGGCGTCCACTCTCGGCTTTCCGGCTTCGCCCTGCCGGGTGGTGATAATGATCACTCCGTTGGCGGAGCGGGCGCCGTATATGGCTCCGGAAGCGCCGTCTTTCAGTATATCCATGGACTTGATGTCGGTGGGATTGATATTGTCAATATCGTTCACGATTACGCCATCCACGATGTACAGCGGTTTAACGCCGTCGCCGGTAAAAGTGGAGGCTCCGCGAATCATGATATTGGTGGGTGCGCCCGGAGCGCCCGATTCGCCCTGAATCAGCAAACCCGGCGCAGCGCCCTGCAAGGCGTCGAATACATTCACCGGAGTACGCTCTTCAATGGTTTTTTCGTTGACGCTGGAGATAGATCCCGTAGCATCCCGTTTGGCAGTAATGGTACCGTAAATCACAACTTCCTCCAACTGCTGCGTATCTTCCCGGAGCATTACATTGATTTCCCGCGAATTGCCGACAGTGATTTCCTGCGTCGCATACCCCATAAACGAAAACACCAGCACCGATTGTGCATTGGGCGCTGTAACGCTGTATTTTCCGTTTACATCCGTCAGGCTTCCCGTTGAGGTTCCCTTTATCCGGACAGTAACGCCCGGCAACGTTTCGCCGTTGCCTTCAGTTACCACGCCGCTGATCTGAATTTGGGATATTGCCGACAGGCTAAACGCCAGCATCGCTCCCATAATAAACCCTCGCCACGATCGTTTCTTCAGACGTTCGCGACAATACAATTTTTGTTTTTGTCTGCATTTTTTCATTTAATACCAAATTTAAGTTGTATATTTTATAATAATACTAAGTTTTCGGGCAGCAAAAATACTATCATCTTGCCAGCCTGAATATCACTTCCGTCTCAAAGGCTTGTAATTTTATCCCATCCTTCTCCGGCGCCGGCAACTCCATATGGTTCCGGTTCCGTTTGAGTAAAGGTGAGACAATTGATATTACCGTACTATTTCGATAGTTGATAATCAGGTCAATAATCAATATTTCCATGCCAACTCGCGCAACAAAAATACTGATTTTTTTTGTATTGCGGACAATTTCCGCAAAGAATTTGCTTGAAGAATAAAAAACCTTAAAAAAATGTTGCCCGATGATAAAAAAACATCAACAACTTCTTTTACATTGATTTCATTTTATTTTTTATCAAACACCGCCACAAAACCTCCTGCGGGCAATAAATCCACAATCAGTTTATCGTTTATTTCACCCGAAGGCAACGTATTGATTAATACGCCGCTTTTCGAGCCGAACGACAGCCGTTTACGATTGAACGACGCCAGCGTTTCAGCAGGAACCTTGTCGCGCACGAGTGTAACTTCATACCGGTCTTTGCCCAGAAACGACAAGTCAATCGTAACGGTACGAGCTTCCGTTCCATTCATCGCAGCCAAAAACCACTGAGAGCCTTTGCGACGGGCGTATACGGCAACTTCACCGATGGCGCTCGGTTCGAGTACACGGGTTTCGTCCCATACGGATGGTATTTGTTTGATGACATTTACTGCCGGATGTTTGAGCATGTCGGCAGGATCGGCGGCGTAAATCAGCAACGGAGCCGAAATGATAATGGCGGAGGCGATTTGATGCGCGTCTGTTGTTTCGGCTTTGCGGTCGCCGAAGTGCATGGGCGTGTAGTCGGCATGTCCGGCTACCATTCGCGTGAAAGGAACGGTAACGTTGTGGTGCGCCCAGGGACCGCGCGTCTCAAATCCCTTGATTGCCTCGCGGCTCATTTCATTCGGCCAGGTTTTTGTTTCACCCGTCGGTTTGGAGGCGCCATGGAAATCGAGAATCAACTGACGCTCAGCCGCTAACTGTAGGCATGAAAGATAAAGTTCCTCTATTTCTTTCGCCTCATGGTCGAAAAAGTCAATTTTGGCGCCCGCTGCTCCGATGCTGTGAATATGGTCGAAAAATTCTACACGTTTTACCGGATCCCATATATCTTTTGAATGTTTCCACAAAAGCACTTTTATGCCGAGTTTACGTGAATAATCTATCAGTTCCTTCTGCTGCTCCACAGGCCAGCGCGCCCAGTGACCTTCCACGACGTGGTATTCAAAACCCATTGACGCGGCGTTTTTCGACAAAAGTTTCATTCCATCGAGTGTTCGCGGCACGTCTGTCAGATAGCCCCATACGGCGCGTCCCGGCTTCAGCCAGTCGGCGAAACG
>JAITMT010000474.1 GCA_031277235.1 Tannerella sp. | reverse complement strand
ATCCGTTCATTATCAAAAACTTTTTTTTCATGAAATTTTGCATAAATCATGTTTGTGTCTCCAAAATAACAATTTCGCGTAAGCAATGTATCCTCCTTGTCTATATAACTAAAAAAAATACTGTATGTTATTTTTTTCTCGTAATCAAATGTTTGAGGAATAATCCAAAAGTACGGAAGCGTATTATATATGGTATCGGGAATTGTAAATTGCCATTCTTCTCCCATATTCAAACCTGCGATTTTTATTTTTTCATCATCGTTAGTACTTCCAAAGATAAATAACGAATCAAATTGCATCCCCTCGAGTTTGACTGTGAGTTGTTTTTCCTGGGACGAAACCGACGCCACTGTTAAAACTGACAATGCAACTATTTTAATAATTAATTTTATCATTTTTCTATTACTATTAATATCTTCTTCAAAATTCTTCAAAAAGAGTGTACTAAAAATTTAATCATTGTCTTGGTCAGTTTAACGTTCAATCTCTTCGTGAAAAATTACTCTTGTACTAACTCATTGAGCCACATTTTCATCTTTTCTACCCCCATAAAAGGAGTATTTTTATATTTCAATATCCCATCCTTATTGAATATAAGGTAAGAAGGTATATGAGAAAATCCAAAATCATCCAATAATTTATTAAATTCTGACAGACTAAGGCGATAATGATCTCCTTTTATATCGGAAATTTTTTGCTCCCAGACCAATTGTGGAGAAGAAATATCAGTTATATATACAAATACAACATCTTTTTGTTCAAATTCTTCTTTGATTTGTTTGGAGCCTGTCATTGCTTCCAAACACGGACCGCACCATGTTGCCCAAAGATCAACAAAAACGACTTTGCCTTTATATTTTAAAACAACACTGTCCATTATATTAGCTGAGGCAGAAAGTACTGATTCACTACTCTTAGCGTTTAGCTGAAGCACTCTGTCATTCTCATTCATTAATAATTCAATAAATGATTTGTTTTTATAGTAAGACTGTATATTCTGTTTCTGAATTTCCGTTAAAGGGTTCATACCAGTTAATTGCTTTGTGTATGAATTTGCAACTAACAAATCATAAAATATTCCCGGACTAAAATCATCTTCAAGTATTCTTTTTACTTTTATGATCCAGTCGAAGATTGATGTTTCACCAATGGATGGGATATTTAATGTTTCATCTTCCAATAAAAATTGCAAAATAATTGGATAGGAGGAAGCATAAAGATATAAAGAATCATTTAGGTTAAAATGTTTAATAACAGAATAATATGACTTATCGGGTTTCGGGATATAAAAATTTGGAGGTATAGAATCCGTTTTATGTTGTTCCTTATAGAGTAGTTTCATAACCGCATTGTAATCACGTAAAAGATAATCAAGGAAAATGAGTTCTGCATTGATTCTGACTAATTGCTTGGCTGCATCAGATATGTTAGGTACTGTATCTAAGGTTTTCAGTATTACTTCCATCCTGTCAACTGTATAATGGGAAAATTCCTGAGGAGTCATTTCATAATTATAAGGACGTAGTCGCTGCCTAAGTATTCCCATCATCGTATTTCCAAGATTCATCATATCAAAGACTGTAAGATTTTGGCTAAGGCTACTCTCAATTTGTATTTGCGTTGTACCATCACTGTCGCAGACTACTTCCAAAATTGTTTCCTCGCCAGGGGTAAGCGGTATCGTTCCTGTGTATATATCAGAAATAATTTCGCCGATACTGACGCAAGCTACTGGAATACTATGACTAAAACATCCATTGTCTTGAATTGGGATTTCGTAATCCCTCCTCTCTGCTGTAATAGGATTTCCGATACTTAAACTTATATTCTTCACTTGAGCATTACATTCCTCTGTCATCTTTCCTGTCAGTGTTGCTATACCGGCTTGGATATGGGGAACAGTTAAAGAGTCATAGGTCTGTGCTTTTAATGAAATCAATGAACCATAGACTATTATAAAAGAATATATAAATTTCATACATTAATATTTTAAATTACTATGTAGCAAAGATAGTAAATGATTTGAAGATAGATACATAAAAGTAGTGATTTTTCTGTATTAATAGGGAAAATATCATAATCGTTTAAAATGGATAGAAGAATTGTCCAACAGCCAATCTTTCTATCCATTCACAATTTAGCCCATCCAACAAATAAACCCAGCAAACGCTTTATTTTCGCATCTACCAGATTGTCCATTGCATGTGCAACCAGCACCATCCTCCTTACCTTTACAACATTCTCTCGCTGTTTCAGTACCGCTTCCGCCCATCACATTCTTCATCTCTTTTTCACTTAGGATTTCTGTAATCCCTTTTAAATTGATTTTCTTCATTTCAAATAAAATTTAAATTTCTAATAATTAATAACTTAACTCACTTCTTCTGCATTTTTAACAGTAATTGATCGGATTACCGTTTCGCTGCCGGCAAAAACGGCAGCGACTATCTAATATCAATATTAAAATCCGTAAAATACCGCAAGTCTTCAATTTGGTAATTGTCAGGCAGTTTATAACCTGCAACCAAAACCGTTGGGGTTGCTTGCAGTTTCGTTTCTTCCTTCCAGTGTTTGTGACGCTGAAACTCTTCCTCTATGCGCGGGTCGGTCATATCCAAATTGAAATCTTTGAAAAATTCGTCCCGCTGCGGTTTGCCTTTTTCAAACCATCCGGATACAGTCTGCTGCCAGTCCGGTTTTTGCAAGGCGGCGGCTATCAGATAACGATTCGTGCTTTCCAGTTCTTCGCTGAATGAAGAAAGGATATATTCGATACATATTTGATTATCCGTATCTTTCAACAGTTTTTCCACCCGTTTGTGCATCCGTGCGCAGGGATTGCAATAGGGATTGCTTAAAATCGTGATTTGCAGTTTGGCGGAGGGATTGCCGAAAATAAAAGCCCCCTCTAACTCCTCAAGGGGAGAATCTGCCGCGAAAAGTCCTCCTGAGGGGGATTTAGGAGGCTCGGTTATCTTCAACATTGCCCTGAAAACATTTTCATCCGCTTTCAAACTGTTGATTTCCTGTTTCAAATTTGTTGTTTTTCGTGATTCTCCAACAATCGGAACAGTGATGTTGGTAGATAAGATGCTTACCACAAATACACTAATAATCAACGCAATGTCCACAAGATTTATTTCAGGAAATTGGATAAAACCGAACAGTAAATTGTTGATAAGGATTGCCCACAGTAAAACCTGTACAATCAGACACAGCACGCACCACTGTTTTGCCTTTACTTTCTGATACCATACGCTCCAAAAACTGTAAGGTAATGCCAAGATGTTGATAATTGCCAAATAAGAAATATATTGCGGCAAAAACAGTATCAGGATAATATTTGCGGCAAAATACCCGAAACCGATTTCGCTCCATCCGAAAATACCCCAGAGTTTTGCAGCGTCCGACTCCAGCACGTCGTTACAGTCGCGCTGTTTGAACAGCGAACAAATTTTGTCGCCGTATTTGCTGTTGATATGCAGCTGTTTTTGTATCAGTAAAAAACCGATATACAGTCCTGCCAGATTCAAAAGCAGGAACATCAACCTCCCCAAATCCTTATAAATGGATGTCGAGACAAAGGTAATAACAGCGACCGCGAATATGGCTGCGTACAGTCCATAATACTGTATGGAATCCAATATTTCCTGCTTTTGATGCACTTTATAGTTGGGTTCTCCGGATGTTTCGGTTGTTTCTGTCAACAGGACAACTCCCGACCATGTTTTGATAAAATCATTGATATTCAAAACAATATCTTTATTATTCCAAAGATAATGTACATTTTTCGTATCAACATTTTCAACGATGACAAAATCAACGCCTGTATGGGCGATAAATGGCGTTTCAATATTTGGCAGTTGATTTTCCCTGTCTTCAATCCGTGTAGCGGCGTTTTCAACACCATAGTCCGACAGCATCTTCGACAGTCCGAACAGGTTGTATTTATGCGGGTGTTCGTTGAACAGCCGGTTCGTAAATTTTCGAGTGTGTTTTACTTTCAGCAGTTCAAGAAAAGTTGCCAGTATGTTGTCGTTTTTATTTTGCACGTCGTTTCAATCTTAAAAAATACTATCATTGTGTTCGTAATTCGGCTGCAAAAGTACGGCTGTTTTTTTAAACAGTGCCTTAAAAAATTCCGAATAATCTTAAACGAATTCTTAAAAGATTCGGGTAATCTTAAAAAAAATTAAGGAACTTGGGAAGTCGGCGAAACTTGGAATGAGATAGGAAAAGGTTGATTTTATCATTTCTCATAAACACAAATCAGCCTTGGGTCATCCCGGTCAATAACTACTTCCCGTACTATCGGTGTTCTTTTTGTCCAAACTACCATCTTTTCTTCATCCACAGGATCATGTATATGTCCTTTCCATATTCCTTTAGACCATTTATACGGAACGGAAATGAATACATATTTCTTAGCCAGATCAAACAACTTTTCCGTGAATTTTTCTACTTCTACAATATGTTCCAATGTTTGGAAACAACACACGATATCGAATAGTTTTTTAGACCGGTAATCAAAAAAATCACCTGTTATACTTTCTACACCGACTGCTACAATCGGCTTTGTCAAATCAATGCTTACTTTGGATTTTAAAGGTAATCCCGAGATTACATCTACCCCGCCACTACCCACATCCATAATAGACTCGCATTTGTCACCCGCAAATTTTATCAATAAAGCAATAATTCGTTTAACATATTTGAAATTTCTCCTGTTATTTTCGTATCCATCTTGCATTTCCTGCTTTTCCATGTATTTTTCTTTGATTGGATGGTAGATTTTATTGGGTTGCTCTCCCATCTTGACAGGAAGGAAATGATGGGTTTCTCTTGTATAAAAACGATTTTTTAGAAAGAATGGCACAAAACTCCCCGTCCCTCCCATATCTTTCAGTTTGTATCCTTTATTATATAAAATAGTAGGAATCGAAACTTCATGATGCCCGCTCCAGCCGTTTTTCAAAGCTTCGTCCAAACATTTCAAAGCACGGTTTGAAAGACGGTAAACGGGATTGAAAGAGCATACTTTTGCGGTAGTCTCCGGCTCCGGCGTTTTCAAGGAAAACCACCAGTACCATCCGGGATCTTCTTCATACGTCTCCATGTAAGCAGCAATAAAATCGCTCTTATCCTGTTTGAAAGTATCAAAAAGACAGTTCCAGTCTCCTGTA
The DNA here is from genome assembly GCA_031277235.1 of Tannerella sp. GTDB lineage: Bacteria > Bacteroidota > Bacteroidia > Bacteroidales > Tannerellaceae > Tannerella. The sequence goes on along the minus strand of JAITMT010000474.1, from coordinate 8,147 downwards.
AAGAATACATCATCTTCAATATTCCAGTAATAATCATATTGGGGATTTTCGAGATAAAATTTCAATAACGGGAAATGATTGTTTCCCGGCAGTAATTTGTCTCCAAGAGGTTTATATCCCATATCTTGCAAAATACGGTCGGTAAAAATAAAATGTTTTTCTTTTTGTATGACTTCCGGCAAAATCTCCTCCTGTGAATGATACAGGTAGCAGACATCCGTATGTTCACTTTCCGCTTTTTTAACATGATGATAGTTTTCCAGTACAAAATCGCTTGATTTGTTACTCAAAAATAAGACTGCCTGACCGGGATGATTCAAAGTCACGGGATTATTTTTTATAATTTCATCTTTGCTACTTAATGCTGTCAAGATATATTCTTTGTTTGTATTTTTTTCCTGTTCCATGGAGCGAAACGAACTGTTTGAGCCTCTTTGATGCGTCAGATGATACAAACAGCCCTTTGATAAATGTATCCTGTAATTCAATATATTGCATCTTTCGTATCTTTCTCCGTCCTCGGGTCCCCAGCCGTAAAATTTTTCGTTTTCCATACCTGCTTCCATATAAGCGTTCCGGTTGGCGAGAACTGCTCCGCCTTTTAGCTTGTCACCGTATATCAAATACATTTTTCCCGTATTTTTAATTAAAGTTTGAATTTTTCCGGTTTTCAGGAATATCTCGCGAATGATCTCCGTAGTATCGTAAAAACGGCCGTCATAAGGATATGCCATATCACAACCTTTCCGCAGTTTTTCCACAGAATCCATAATTTGAGATTCGGGAACAATCACGTCGGCATCCCAAATACCAATATAGGGCGTATCCGCATCCTGTATCATCTTGTTCAGATATCTGGTACGGTAAAATACCGTATCGTAATCTTCCATGAACAGATATTTCACCTTTTTATCCAATAATTTGCGAACGATTTTATTTTCATATCCGGAGGCTTCAAGAACGGTTATGTTTGTATCGAAATGACGTAACAGGAAATCAACACACATCAACAAGTTTTCCATCCGCACCATGCTATCCACCCGCAACGGTATCAGGAACGTCATATCCTGCAAATCATGTCTTATCGTTTTTCTTCCCATAATATTCTACTGTTTATGTCCTGCCAAGCCAGTATTGCTCCGGAAAGTCCGGTCATAAGTCCCAAATAGGAAAGTTTTTCCCGGTCATCTGCCCGGTCAAAATCGTTCCACTGTTCCGAAGTTTTTATCTTCTCACGAATCATATTTCCGATATTTTTGGTCAACAAACCGTTTTCTTTTAGAAAAAAATAAAATCCGGTCAGACCGTTATGCGGTAATATATTTCTATTAGGGAATTCATTTAGGATAATATACTCAATATCTGTATTTTGCTTAATCATGCTTATATGATTGCGCCAAGCCGCCGAATTGTAATAACAGTTGACACGTTCCATGGCGTTTGACAGAGAAAATCGGTGAGCATGCAAATAGGGAATCACAGTCAGCAAACTTTTACTCCATTCATCGCATACTTTTTCGATTTTATAAGTATAGAAACCTAATTGATACACTTTTTCTATTAACCGTAAATAGAGCACAGGAAAATAGTCAAGCGAGGAAAAGGGAAACGGCTCAGGCATTTTGTCAACACCCGATGATTCTTCAATCCGGTTGATAGATTTGATGATGATTCGCTCAAAACATACCCTCTCATTATGGGATAGAATACGACTCTCACATCTTTTACAAAAATAGAGAGCGCACTGGACAATCGTCTTCATATTTTCCAGGGTTATGTATATCTTCTCGGCGAATAAGTCAAAATAAAGCGAACTGAATATTTTGTCATCCAAATCTTTAAGGATATAATTGGGGTTTCCCTTCACAAATCCGTTTTCTATCAGGTAGATGGTACTCCAACAAATGCCACTCAATCCGTTTTCCCAGTCAACAGTCATTTTATCATCTACCTGACTGTAAACAGAATCCAATAATTTTCCGGCATGCTGTTCAAATTTCTTTTCTCCGGTCAATCGAAATTGATGATAGAGATACAGAACAATCCCCATTTTCCCCGTAAACAGACCTGTCGACCGTTCCTCAATATCCTGAGCCAATAGAAAGGTGTGGAATATATCTATTTGTTTCTGCATGATAATTTTTTCAATAAATATTATTGATACTTTGAAAGGATTTGAATAAAATAATTAATATATATTTTCTTTTGATATATTTATAAGTTTTATTAGAAGTTAATAGAGACTAATAATCATTAAAACAGGATTGTCATCTTCTTTGATCTTTGCCGCTAATTCTTTTAATTCACCCTGCAATTCATTGCTATAATATGCTTCTTTTAGGGTAAATGCGTCAAAGAGTTTGTAATAAGTTTTATCGTCAATTTTTTTTAAGTTTCCTGTTTCGCTACCGAAATAAACCTTATTTTTATTCAAATCATCTTCATTGTAAAAGTTTTGTCGAGTAATTTGTTTTGTTTTTTTATTGACCATTAACCATTCCGGCATTGAATCAAAAGTCGTTTTATAAAATCGTAAAAAATAATTGTCCTGGGTAACAATATCTAAAAACAGAAATCCCTTAAAATTGTGGGAATAAATAGAAGGTTCTCTGATGATAATCGGATTTTGAGTATTTAAATCATTTGAAAACTCAAAAATAGTATCGGACCTGTATTCATTATAAAAAAATGAATGAATGTGTTTAACTATGAACTTGGGAAATCTTCCATTAATACTCATACTATCCATTAATACGCTTCTTTCCCCTCGGGAAAAATAATTTTGGATAATATGGTACGGCATAGTATTTATGTTTAAGGTATTCACTTCTTCACCACTTTGTTTGGAAAAGAGAGAAAATTTATTGATAACACTCCCTGTTGAATCTCTTTCGCTCGAAAACAGTAAGAAATTGTATTCGTCTAATGAATAAAGTTCCTTATAATTAATATTATGAATAAAATCATTAAAATTAATTAATTGTCTTTTAAAATTACCATGTAAGTCATAGACTTTTAGAAGTCTGTCTGAACTGTTTATGAATAACTCCCGTCTTCCACTGTCATAGATAACACCATATAAAGTAAGATATTCTTCGGGACCTTGACCTTGACGATTAAACTTGTTAATGGCCTTTCCATCACTGTTAAAAATCAGGAAATCATTATTTGATATATTATAGAATACAATTATTTCATTGTTTATGAATTTTATACCATCATATCCATCACATAAAAAATGATCATCTGTTTCTAACGGAATATACTCTACCTTCCCTAATTGTTGAATGGAGATCGTATCATTTAGCGGATAATCTTTTGATAAATCAACAGTTATTAAAGTAAAATCTTCATTCTTACTGTTATGACACGAAGTGAAGAAAACACTCGCAAAAAACAAAATGGAATAAAATACGTCTTTCATCATTTTTTATTTTTCATTTTTTATTAACAAAAAAATCAATTACCTTTGTTAAATGCAGGAAAGGATATGTCCTTTCCTGCGTATTAACATGCATCAAGAAGAAGTCAAGTCCAACATTGACATTTCCACGAAGATGGGTTTATGTGGCAACTCCCAAATTTACCGTCAACCCTGCAATTACCAGTACACTCGGAATTACACTCACTGTCAGGCAAGCCATTAGAAGCATAGCCTCCTCTCACACTCTTCATCTCGCCATCGGACAACTTGTCCGAAACCGTACTCAATCTAATTTTACTTAATCGTTTCATGTTACAAAAATAATTTAAAATTTAATAATAAAATAATAATAACTCTCTTTTTTGCATATTTAACAGTAATTGATCGGATTACCATTTCGCTGTCGGCAAAAACGACAACGACTATCTAAATATCGACATTAAAATCTGTAAAATACCGAAAGTCCTCAATCCGACAATTGTTAGGCAGTTTACAGTCTACAATCAAAACCGGTTGGAATTGCTTGCAGTTTTTACATTCAAACTTACTCTCCATTGTCGTAAAAATATATTGTTCTCAATTCGGGTACAAAAGTATAAACATTTTTTGAAACGGCACCTTAAAAATCCCTAATTATCTTAAAAACAGATTCCTAAAATATTTGGTCAATCTTAATAAATATTAACGTTCTCCTATTTGGTGAACATTCTTCATAAATCTTATATACTTTAAATGTTCTGTTTCATTTTCGCAATTACCAGGACTGGATTTGCGTCCGATTCCATATCCTTTCTCAATTTTTTGAAATATTCAACGGCATTTTTGGAACCTTTCGGTTTTATCCTGTTGTCATTTTCTTCAAAAAGATATGCCTGGTACCATGTTATAAATTCATTACCATTCTGCTGATTGGGCCAAAAATCCAAACCGCCGTCATAGTCGTTTGGAATGCCGGATGCAGAATTAAACAGCATGGAACTATGCAGACGCTTATCATAACAATGATAATAATCTTTGTTTTGATACCTGTATGAAATCAGAACATAACCGTCAGTTTCAAAAATAGAAGTAAGATAAACACGATATTGAAAAACCCTATCAAACAAAGCCGGATCACTTAAAATTTGCCTGGTAAACGAATATTTTCCGGGGTTAATAATATATTTTGGTAGAAAGGACAGGTTCCTGCTGATGCTGTAAAGGGAATCATTCAGCGCGCCTTTCACGTGCAGTAGCCCGTTATACAAATAATAGGAAAAACCTTCTTCCTTGGTTACAGTAAACTGATTTGAGCTTCGCGGTCTAATGGTATAATCCGCTTTTTTAATCTTTTCTGTAATCAGTTTATAATCATCAGAAAAAATGGAATAATTGAAAGGAGGTATTCCTGCTTTGAAAGGATTATTGAGATGCATCATGACGAACCTGTCATCGAATTGAGCATGAAAAACCGCACCCAATTTTTCATCAACGGAGACTGAACGAAGATATTTTCCCCTTAAATCATAAAATATCAACTTACTTTCGGCTCCGTTATTCCGAAGTATAATTCGCTGATTTTCTTCGTCTATAGCAAAAGGAACTGCTCCATATCTCAAATATTCACCCGGTCCATTTCCTATGTTTCCTATTTTTTTGACAAGTTTTCCCGCACGGTTGAAAAGATAAAACAACTGTGTCGTAGAACATTGTATTAAAATGTAGTTGTTTGATAAAATGACAGAGTTATTTTTTCCAATGTCTCCAATCAAACAATCATTATTGGTTTCTAAAGGAATATATTCAATACTTTCTATCAGATCCGATAATGTTAATGTTCCACACGATATGCGTTCGGGATCTATTTGGATGACATCCTGTCCGATAAAGGTTTGTATGGATATCAAGTTGAAAATAATTGAATAAAATATTAGTTTCATATTTTTTCTAAATAATTGAACAAATAAAAAGACTGTCTAAAAGAAGTCTAGTAGACAGTCTCTTAACTGGCATGATTAACATAAATCACGACAATATCCGGAACATGAATACGAAGAACTTCCAGAACATGAACTGCTCCAGCCAATATCTACGCAATTTCCATATGGTTGTGAAATTACATTATTACCACATGTAACTGTACATGGCTCTTCAGAATGACATCCACCGGAACCGTAGCCTCCCCCTCTTACATTTTTCATTTCACTATCGGACAATTTATCCGAAACTGTACTCAATCTAATTTTACTTAATTTCTTCATTTTACAAAATAATTAATTGTTTTTAATTCGAATACAAAGATATAAGCATTTTTTGAAACAGCACCTTAAAAAATCCCGAATAATCTTAAACGAATTCCTAAAAGATTCGGATAATCTTAAAAAATATTAAGATTGTATTTCTATACCTAACTTCAACAACGGAGTATTTCAAAACGTTTTCATGATTTATTCGCCTGATAATTATCCGTTTATCATGTTGAACAGGAAGATACAGGGTTTAGGAGGTATCAAAAATATCAGTTACTGAATTAAAACTCACGTTTCAGCACAAAACCCTGTAACTGCCGTTTCAATTATGGTAAATGTTGCAGGGATTATCGTTTGTCGCTTCATTCAAAAATGGAAATTTCTAATTTTTTTGCTGTTTTTCATTTGTTTTTTTGCAGAAATGATGTTTTTTTGTAAAAAAAATTATTACTTTTGCAGAAAATTTCAAGTCTCAAAAATATGCAAAAACAAATAGTAGCGAAGATTAAAAGGCTGCGACAGGAAAAAGGTCTGACTCTGCCGCAAATGGCTGAAAAATTGAAAATAGACAGATCGGCTTATGCCCTGCTTGAATCCGGCGAGACATATTCATGGGCTAAATATTTTGAAGAATTGATGACCATACTTGAAATAACTCCTGAAAAATTCTTTGAAGGAATAGGGAATAATGTGGTTATAAACAATAACAAATGTTCAAATGGCGGCAATGCCAATGTAGAAAATCTGTATGCATACAACAAGGAACTTTACGATAAACTGATTGCAGCCAAAGATGACCAAATTGCATTTTTAAAAAGTTTACTGGGAAAAAAGCAAGAATAAAACAATTCCACTTTCCAGACTGAAAATCTTTTATTAATTTGATTTATATGTAGTTGAGCGCAAACCCCAACCATTTATAAGGCAAACCCCTGCCACTTAGCCAATAATCTTTTTCCCCAACAGCCGTTCCCGTACTTTTGCATCGCGCCGCTATTGGCGTAACAAGTAAAAGTATAAAAATATGAACGAAAATTTGAAAGACCGGGACGTAATACTGGTCAGTGAAAAGGAAAGCGGCAAACTGAAAGCCGTTGCAGGCATCAACCCCGACAGCGGAGAACTGGAGACAGTCAGTCCAAAGCCTGAAAATCAGCAGGACTTTATGAAATTCGACAGGCACGGCAACGCGCTCGACAATTTTATGGAAAATTTCAGCAGGCAGTTCAGGGACCCGACACAGTTTCTGTTCTTCAAAGTTCCTGCCGACCGGGTGGAGGAAGTATCAAACAACCTGCAGGAAGCATTGAAGAATCCCGACTCGTCCGTCAACAGGGCATTTCTGGATGTGCACAGGGTAGAACCGCCCGCTCCCAAAGAGTATGCCATCCAGCCCGGGCTGGTGGACTGGCAAAAGTTTGAACGCTACGGCATTACCCGCGAAGGACTGGAGAAAACCGGTAATCTGGACAAGTTGCTTGATTATCAGAAAACGGGACTGATGCCCGTCGCCATCAGGTTCGACGGTGAAACCCTGCGCTCCGACGCCCGTTTTTCGCTGCGAAAGCAGGAAGACGGCACATTTTCACCCGCCATCCACCTGATCCGCCACAAGCCGGAACTTGAGCGTCCCTATTTCGGCGTCCGGTTTACGAAGGAAGACAGGGACATGCTGGAAAAGACCGGCAATCTCGGTCGCGTTGTGGAAGTGGAATTCAAGCCGGGTGAAAAAACGCCCGTCCTCATTTCACTGGACAAACTGACCAACGAAATTTCATCGTTCCGTCAGGAATGGATCAGAGTCCCCGATACCTACAAGGGCGTGGAGTTGAGCGAAGATCAGAAACAGAAATTGGGCAACGGCGAAAAGGTCGAATTGAAGGACATGACGTCGAAAGAAGGCAGGAAATTTGACGCCGGAGTACAGTTCAACGCCGACAAGCGCCTGTTCGAACTGGTTTTTGCAGACCGGAAAAAGCAGTCCCAAAATCAAAAGGAAACGCAGCAGGGAGAGGTCAAAAGCCCGTATATTCCCCAAAAAATCGGCGGCGTCAACTTGACGGATCAGCAGCGCGGCGACCTGAAAACCGGGCAGACTGTTTACCTTGCCGGAATGACCGACAGGGAAGGACAAAAATATGACGCCTACGTCAAAGTGAATACGGAGAAAAACAAACTGGATTTTTTCAAAAACAATCCCGACGAAGCAAAAAAGCAGGGCGCGGAAGCAACTCCCGACAATACCCACAGGACGCAGGTTACCCAAAACAGCGGGGGCAAAACCGCCGAAGCGACTAAAAACGTAAGGGAGCCATTGGGAAAGGGTCAGACGCAGCCCACCGAAAAGCAGGCTGCCAAACAGGAACAGGACAAACCGAAAAAAGGCAGGGGAGTAAAGATGTGATCCGCTTTTATTATTCATTTATTCAATCATTCAGATATTCACATGAAAACAGCAATTATAGCGGAAAAACCGTCGGTAGCAAGAGAAATAG
>JAITMT010000449.1 GCA_031277235.1 Tannerella sp. | reverse complement strand
TTTATTATCATTTTTTCTAAAAATAAAAAAGCGTGGAATCAACCCATCTGTCATCAAGGTATTCCACGACCCAACCAAACTATAAGTACAACTCCACGCCGCAACTGCGACGTACACTTACTTATTCTTGTTTGGTAAAACCTTTTACGGTCCTCAATTGTGGAATTAAGATGACAAGAACAAAAGCAACGCTTTTTTCGTTTATCAATTTTTAACTTTTAATCATAAAAATCAATCTTAAAATTTCGGCGGCAAAGATAAACAAAGTTTTTGAATCTGCAAACTTTTTTCACTTTTTTCAAAAAAAATATTGAATAAAAATTTTTTTGTTACCGGGGACATAAAACAAAAAAGGGTTAACTGCACAGCTAACCCTTTTCAAATATCAGTGATTTTGTGTATAAACCTTCTCAATCTACATTGAGAGTAACCCTTTTGAACGCCGTAACCGTCAAGTCCTTATCCTGTTTTTTCAGATACTGGTCTATGTTCATCGTCGCATCCTTCACAAACTCCTGTTGCAACAGCGTACTTTCCTTATAGAATTTTTGCAGCGCGCCTTCGGCTATTCTGTTGAGCAGATTTTCGGGTTTGCCTGCCTGACGGGCTTTGTCGCGTGCGATTTCCATTTCGGTATCCCTGACTTTTTGCGGCACGTCGTCCGGCGTTATGGCTACGGGATTCATTGCCGCCACCTGCATCGCCACGTCGCGAGCCACCTGACGTTCTAGCGGTTTGTTGAACGCCACGATCGTTGCCAGTTTGTTGCCCGGATGGATGTATGAAATGGTAGCCGCATCCGTAACGAACTCATAGAAACCGAGTTCCATTTTTTCGCCCGTTACGCCGATTCTGTCCGTAATCGTCTCTTCAACGGTACGTCCACTGTCGAGTTTGATGGCGAGCAATTCTTCTTTCGTGGCGGGTTTGCCGTTCATTGCCGCGTCCAATATACTCTGTGTCATGGCGATAAAATCCGCGTTCTTGGCGACGAAGTCGGTTTCGCATTTCACAGCCGCGATGACTGCAAAATCGCCCTTTTCGACTGCCAGTACGCAACCTTCCGACGCCTCGCGGTCGGAACGTTTTGCCGCTACCGCCTGACCTTTTTTCCTGATTATTTCCATTGCTTTCTCGAAGTCGCTACCTGCTTCTTCGAGTGCATTTTTGCAATCCATCATCCCCGCGCCGCTCATTTTGCGCAAGTGGGTTATGTCTGCCATTGTTACTGCCATAAAAAATTATTCCTTTCTATTTTTTTAATTAATATTTCTTTCAGAAATTCGAGGTTTAATGTTCAATGTTCCAAGTTCAAAGTTGCCGTTGAACCTTAAACTTTGAACTTTAAACTTTGAACCTTCAATTTTTAAATTGAATTATTCCTTTTCAATGACCGGTTTTCTTTCCGGCGCTTCTTCCGATCTTCTGGCGCGCGATTTGCGGTCGCGGTCGCGTCTCGGAGGAGCGGCGGTTTCGGCGGGCTGCTGTTCTTCGCCTTCGTCGCCCTTGTTTCCGCGCTCTATTTTGCCCTCTTCGATACCTTCCTGAATGGCTTTGCACAACGCTCCGATAATCAGTTCGATGGATTTTGTGGCGTCGTCGTTAGCCGGAATGACGAAGTCAATGTGCGCCGGGTCGGAGTTCGTATCAACCATGCCGAAAACGGGGATTCCCAGACGGTTGGCTTCGGCGACGGCGATGTATTCCTTCATCACGTCCACCACGAAAAGCGCTGCCGGAAGGCGTCCCATGTCGGCGATGGAGCCGAGGTTCTTCTCCAATTTCGCCCGCTGACGGGTGATTTGCAACTTTTCGCGTTTGGAAAGATTGTCAAACGTGCCGTCGCTCGCCATTTTATCAATGGTGGACATTTTTTTGACCGCCTTGCGGATGGTCGGGAAATTGGTCAGCATACCGCCGGGCCAACGTTCTATTACATAAGGCATTCCAACTGATGTTGCGAAGTCTGCAACAATCTGTTTAGCCTGTTTTTTCGTGGCGACAAACAGGATTTTGCGTCCCATTTTGGCAATATTTTTCATTGCTTCCGCCGCCTCGTCCACTTTGGCAACTGTTTTATACAAATCAATGATATGGATACCATTGCGCTCCATGAAGATGTAGGGAGCCATTGCAGGATTCCACTTGCTTTTCAAATGCCCGAAGTGCGAGCCTGCGTCCAATAACTGTTCAAATGTTAATCTTGACATTCTGTTGTTTTTTTAATTTGTTTACTTTCTTTTTCTTCTAAAATTACGAATCGTCCGGTAGATTTTCGACATTCTTTCCATGTGGAAAAAATCCGGACAATTTAGATACTAAACCTTTTTATGAATTGACAATTGATAATTGACAATTCATAATTAACGTTTCGAGAACTGGAATCTCTTGCGTGCTTTCGGTCTTCCCGGTTTTTTGCGTTCAACGGCGCGCGGGTCGCGGGTGGTAAATCCTTCCTTCTTCAACGCGGGTTTCGATTCGGGATTGATTTTGATCAACGCCCGGGTGATCGCCAGTCGCGTCGCTTCCGACTGTCCCTTGAAACCGCCGCCGAACAGATTGACCTTGATATCATACTGTTCCGCTACATTCAACGTATTAAGCGGTTGTTTCACAACGTATTGAAGTATCGGTGAAGGAAAATAGTTCGACAAATCGCGCTTGTTGATGGTGATGTTTCCCTTGCCTTCGCTTACATAAACGCGGGCTACTGCTGCCTTGCGGCGTCCTATTGCATTTACAACTTCCATATAGATTATTTAAGTGAGTTTATATCCAACGTTTTAGGCTGTTGCGCCTCGTGCTTGTGCTCGCTGCCGGCATATACATATAAATTACCGAGCAACTTGTCGCCCAGTTTATTTTTCGGCAACATGCCTTTCACTACTTTTTTGAACAGGCGGTCTTCGCCTTTTGCCTTCAATTGAGCCGGCGTGATGCTTTTCTGACCGCTCGGGTAGCCCGAATACGTATGGTAAATCCGGTCGTTCCACTTGTTTCCGGTCAATACTGCCTTGTCCGCATTCACAATAATCACATTATCACCGCAATCAACGTGCGGTGTAAATTCGGGTTTGTATTTTCCGCGCAAAAGTTTTGCTACTTTCGAACCCATCCGTCCCAGATGCTGATCTGTCGCATCAACTACGACCCATTCCTTTTTCACCGTTGCCTTGTTTGCAGAAATGGTCTTATAACTTAGAGTATCCACTGCTTTTAATTTTTTTTAATTTATTGATAATTAATCTGTTAATTCGTTTTCGGACGATTACGCTGCGGGCATTGTTGGCGTAAAAATTCTTAAAACGGCTCGCAAAGGTACGGCTTTTTCTCGCAATTGCAAAACTTTTTGTATTTTTATTTTTTTTCTTTCAGGAATTTATCCGAACAAGACAATTCCCGCAGGGAATATAGCCCGATGGAAAGATTTTTCATTGAGAAAATGTATGTCGTCAGATATGCAATCTCCCATGTGCTAAAGTCACATACCTATGGTATGCCGTGTGCGGGAAAAACCTCCATTTTACAAAACTTTCATCCCGACAGGATTTCTTGTCTGCAAATGATTCGTTAAAATAAAACAGATTTTAAATTTTCAAAAATAAGTCGTATTTTTGTCATTTATTTTGTCGGGTATTAATTTCCTTAAAAACAGTTATTGAAAATGGTTAGAATAAAAAGTTTACTGTTAATATTGTCGGCAATTCCGCTGTTCTGTTTTTCCCAGGCATTGGACGAAGCGCAGTATGAATGCCGCTACAAGTTTCACTACATCAATCTTTCGCTGGAAGAAATGCAGGAAGACGATATGATACTTTTAATCGGCAACAAAGTATCGAAATTTTACAGCTACCATACATTTTATTCCGACTCTCTAAACCGTACACCGGAGGGGCGCAAAGTCTGGAAGGAATTGTTCAGAACGGGAGCTGCGACAAACAATTTTCCCTATCGCCGCACACCGGAGTTTATTTACAAAAACTATCCCGCAGGAAAAATCACCGTCACAGACAATGTACAACTGGATTATTTCAAATATACGGAAGATTATCAGCCACAGGAATGGCAGTTTACGGATTCCGTAATGGAAATTCTGGGTTATCCGTGTCAGCAGGCTACGTGTATGTTCAGAGGAAGAACCTATTATGCGTGGTTTACCGCCGAAATCCCTCTCAGCGACGGTCCCTGGAAATTTACGGGATTACCGGGCTTGATACTGAAGGTTGAGGACAGCGAACATCTGTATTGTTTTGAAATAGAAGGCTTTCGGCAAATTTTCAACACGCCTGTTCTGTTGGAGCCTGCAAGGAATGGAATATATATGAAAATCGAGCGGAATGAATTATTGAAACTCAAACGCAAAAATCTTGAAGATAATTTCGGATACATAAACGCAACAACGGGTATTGATTTCAGTGAATATGCAGAGAAAGACACACGGAAAACAATGAAATACGATTTCATGGAAAAAGATTATAATGAATAGGATATTGTCTTTTGCCGTCTGCCTGTTTCTTTTTACTTCGGTAACAGCGCAGGAACCCCTTCACATTCAGGGAAAAATTGTCGGCGAAGAAGACGACGACCCTGCCGTCAATGTGCTTGTATCGCTGGAAAAAAAGCAGACAAAAAAGATTGTCAGGTTTACACAGACCGATGCGGACGGTTATTTCAAAATGGACAGTCCCGATTCACTTTCACTGTATCAACTTCGGATTGCAGGAATGAATTATAAATCACAATTTATTGATTTAAAAGAATATACAGGATATTTAACGGTAAAACTGTCTTCCGACGCGATACCGTTGAGGGAAGTTGTGGTAAAACCGCTTAAAATTCGACAGTCGGGCGATACCGTAACGTACAGCGTGTCCGCCTTTGCAGACCGGCAGGACAAAACCATTGGCGATGTGCTTGCCAAAATGCCGGGTATTGATGTGTCAAAAGCGGGAGAAATCAGGTATAACGGCGTTTCCATCAACAAATTTTACATAGAAGGCTCGGACTTGCTCGAAGAGCGCTACGGACTGGCTACCAACAGCGTTTCGCAGCAGGACGTACAAAGCGTGGAAGTTTGGGAAAACCACCAGCCCATCCGCGCACTTCAAACTGTTTCTATTTCGGATAGAGCCGCGATAAATCTCCGTTTGAAGGACGGTGCAAAATCTCACTGGGTCGGAACAGTGGAGACGGGTGCAGGCGCCGACACTTCCTTTTTGTGGAATGCGGGAGTTTCCGCGATGCGTTTTGCCCCCAAATTCCAGAGTTTGAACACGTATAAAACCAATAATACCGGGCAGGATATTTCCCGCGAACTGACGGATTTTTCCATCGAGGACTTTTTCAACAGTCGGGAAAACAGGGATGACCTCGCTGATTACATCAAGATAGAGACTTCCACCGTTCCCGCTTTGGAAGAGGAAAGGTCTCTGTTCAACGAAAGCAATATATTAACAACCAACGACTTGCTGAAACTGACTCGGGATTACGATCTGAAAGTTCAGGCGGGCTACATACACAACTGTCTATCATCGGACAGAATGACGGAAAACACGTATTTTTTCGCCGACAGCGCACAAATGATTGAAGAAAATGAAAATATACATTCCACAACGGATGAACTGCTGTTGAAATTCGTTTTGACCGCCAACAGGGAAAAATATTATCTGAAAAACACCTTACAAACCGATTTGCAGTGGAATGGCGCCGAAGGAATCATCACGGGAACGTATCCGGTCAGTCAAACGGCAAATATGCCGTATCAAAAGTTTTCAAACGATTTTCAACTCCTCAAGCGCATCGGAAAATCAACCGTTTCGTTTTCTTCCTTTAATCAGTTACTTTCCAAAAATCAGTCGTTGCAGGTCATACGGCAGGGAAACGAACAGCAGCAGAATCTGGAATTGTCCTCTTTCTATTCCAATACTGCTGCTTCGTATGCGCTGGCGGTTTTCGGTTTTAACCTGTCCCTGAAAGGAGGGATAAACTTTTTGTACCGTACGATGGAAAGTGACTTGCAGGGAGTTCCGGACGGACTTTTTCCGATAGAAAACAATTTGGCGCACGATTATGCAAGAATTTATTTTACGCCACAGGCTGAATACAAAAGTTCCCTGCTGGAATTAAGATTCAATGTTCCCGTTTCGGTCTATCACTATCGGGACAATAACTTGTTGATAGACAGCAGAACCGGTGCAAACAAATTGTCGGCAGCACCCAATTTATACGTCCGTCTGCTACTTACGGCTCAGTTGAGCGCCTACGTCTCTGCCGGAATCAATCAAAAAGCGTTGAATGACAATGACTTTTACGAAGGATGGATAATGGGCGACTACCGCAGTCTTTCGACGGGAACGTTGAACTATGCACAGGTCAGCGGGAAAAACTTTTCGGCAGGATTGACATTTCGCAATCCCGTTTACGGGTTCTTTTCCAATATCGGTGCGGATTATCTCGTTAATAATTACCCGTATGGCAGAAAACAGGATTTCAGGGACGAATACGTTTTATCGTCGTTTGATGCGGTAAACGGATATTCTTCCCGGGTTTGGATGTTCAACGGAAATATCAGTAAAATGCTTGATTTTCTGCAAAGTGTGCTGTCTTTTTCTTCAACTTCCCTGACCGTAAACAGCCGCTTGAACCGCAACGGGGCGGAATTGCCTTTTACCACGACAAACTGGACGTCCACGTTGAAATGGAATGTGAAACCGATAAACCGCCTAAATGTTGCATATAAGGCAAGTTACATTTTGGACAGGATGGAGATGGGCAGTATCGGTGAGAAACAGCAAATCGCACAGTTCAGGCAGTCCGTTTCGGTCAATCTGATGCCCGATAAAAAATGGACGCTGGGAGTTGCGGCAGAACATTATCTCAATGAAATTACGGAAAATGTATCCCGTCAAACGGTGATGCTTGACGCGCATCTGTCCTGGCAACCGTCGTCCCGCTGGGAATTGAGCGGATTGATTGCCAATATTTTAAACCGTAAAATTTACGCTTATACCCTATATGATCCTTTAACTGTAACTTTGCGAGGTTACGCGATTCGTCCGGGATATTTTTTGTTGAAACTTTATTATAAATTTTGAGATGAAGAAGTTTCTCAAAACTGATAATTAAAAAAATACCTTTCAGGATGTTACGTTTTGCCGTTTCAATCGTCTTATATACGGATATGGAGCAGGAGCAGTTTAAAAACGAAATTCTTCCGATGCGCAATCGCCTGATTGCTTACGCATTACGCCTGACCGAAAACGAAGACGACGCTGAAGACATTGTGCAGGAAGTTTTCCTGAAACTCTGGTTTATGCGCGATAGACTGTCCGGCTATGAAAATATTCCGTCTCTTGCCTTTACCGTCGCCAAGCATTTGAGTTTGGATTTGAAAAAGCGGAAAAGGCATGAATGTGAGGAGTTAAGCGCAGAATGGCAGTCGGAGGACGAAACGCCGTTGCAGGAACTGGAGCACAGGGACGAGGTGGAAAGATTGATGAGTTTGATAGATGAATTACCTGATTTACAGCAAAGTATCTTGCGGATGAAACATCTGGAAGGTTTGGAAACGGAGGAAATCGCCGCACTGTCAGGTTGCAGCGTCGAGGCTGTCCGTGTGAATCTGTCGAGAGCGCGGAAAAAGATCAGGGATAAATTTTTTGAAAATAATTGATTATGAAAGATATAGAACAATTGATAGACCGTTTTTTCGACGGCGAAACGACGAACGCCGAAGAGCAGGCTTTATACGCCTTTTTCAACGGTGAAACGATTCCCGAAACGCTGGAAAAATACAAGCCCGTGTTTCGGTATTTTGAACAGATGGGAAGCCCCCTGAATCCCCCTCAGGGGGACTTGGATGAACGGGTAAACGGGAGAACGGATGAACGGACAAACCTCACCCCCAACCATTCTCCACAGGGAGAGGGGAGAAGTCCCTCCTCTTGTGGGGAGGGATTCAGGGAGAGGTCAAAACACGGAAAAACACCGTTCAAACGCCGCTGGGCATTGACGGGAATCGCCGCATCTTTTGCAGTGATTATCGGAATAGGTATCTATAAACATCTGAACAGCAAACCTTTCAATCCATACGAAGGCAGTTATATCATCCGTAACGGCGTGAAAATTACTGACCCGCAGACCATTCGTCCCGAAATCGAAAAATCGCTGTTCAGAATTGCGCTGCAAAATCAAATCGAACAGCGGCAAATGAAAGAACTGGAAACAATGAATGATTTTTAACCATTTAATAAATAGAAAGTTATGAACAAAAAGATTTTTATGACAATGTTTGCGCTCGCGACTTTTTCGTTCGGCATGTCGGCGCAAAAGAACATCGAAGCGATGATTCAGAAATGTGAAACAAGTCCGTCCGTCAATATGGAAGTGATCAAGAAAAAAAATCCGGATGGGAAAACTCAAGACATTAAAATTATGAGCATCTGGATTAATTCTGATAAAAAATTAGTAGATGATTTTTTTTCAGCGTTTAAGAAAGATGAAGTTGATGCAGACGATGTCACCACCAGAAAAGAAAAAGGCAAAGAAGTTTCGATGACATTAAAATTCTCGAATACAAGCTATTACATCAGGATACAGGACGAAAAAAATGCGTCAATAAAGATCCGTAATAATTCGAATAGTTTTGATTTCTCGAATAATTTCGACTGGGACAAGGTGAAATTTGACCTTGAAAATCTGAATATTGACTGGCAGGAGCAGTCGAAAAAGTGGGAACCTTTTATGAAAGAACATCAGGAAAAAATTGATTCATTGGTCAAGATTTCTGCATCGAAAGTAAAATCAATTAACTGGGATTCAGTTGCTTCCGAGGCTATAAATAATATGGATTCCGTCATTCGCGAAATAAAACAGAAAAAAATTGAGGAATAAGGAACAGGTATTTTTTTGTAATTTCTTTAGAGCGGGACGGCGTGTAAACGATGTTCCGTTTTTTGGCATATATTCGGCACTATTCCGAGAAAAAATTGATATTATTTTAGGAAAATAAAGAAAATTCATTAACTTTGCAAAAATTTATGGATTCATATTTACGATAATAATGAGATTAATGAAACAAAAAATAAAAATAGGACTGATAGGATTTGGAAAAACGGGGAGAGCCGTCGCCAACGTAATTCTTCAAAATGAGGAATTTACGCTGGAATGGGTCTTTAAACAGAATTTGGAGTTTGAGAACCGGAATGTTCCCGATATTTTGGGGATGTCGTCCGGCGATCCCGGAAAAATCTATTCCAAAACGACAACCGACATTAACGATCTACTCGACAGGCAACCCGTGGATTTTATCATTGATTTTTCTTCCGGAAAAGGTATTTATACCTACGGAAAAGAGGCTACCGAGCGAAAAATCAAGATTATATCCGCTATCTCCCACTATTCCGAAAAGGAAATGAAGTATCTGACGGAACTGTCCCGGACGAATGTCGTGTTTTGGTCGCCCAATATCACCATCGGCGTAAATTATTTGCTTTTTGCCTCCCGCTATCTGAAGAAAATTGCGCCATACGTTGATATTGAGATTATTGAGGAACATTTCAGGGACAAGAAGGAAATTTCGGGAACAGCCGTAAAACTGGCGGACGCGCTGGACGTCAGCAAGGAAAGAATCAATTCCATCCGTGCAGGAGGCATCGTGGGCAAGCATCAGATTGTTTTTGGCTTTCCGTATCAAACCGTGCGGCTCATCCACGAATGTATTTCGCGGGAAGCATTTGGCAGCGGCGCGTTGTTTGTGGCGAAAAATCTGGTCTCTCAAAATGAAGCGGGATTGTATAATTTTGAGAATATCTTGCTTCCGTATTTTCCGGGCTTGACGGCGTTTCAGCCGTAGATTGGAGGGTTTGAGGATTTGAAAATTAGGGGATGTCGTCAGTTATATTTAAAAACCAGTCGAAAACTTTGGATATCCAAGATGCTTTTTGGGGTTTTGGTGGTTTATCTGGAATATTAAAGATATCTTTGATCCAAGCTATAAATAAATTTATCCCTAAATCTAAAGCGGCCAAAATTATTACCAATATAATGGCAGCAATTAATATTCCTGTAAATACGCCTATCATTTTTTCTCTACAAAGTATAAGATGATTTTGTATGGCGTACGGAGATGCTCATTTAACAGAAAATCCCCAATTTTACCTTCGTCCCATAAACGGTTTGCTTCCTTTTGAATTTTTTTCAGAAGGAAATTACTGACCAATTCGTTCAAATCATCAAGTTCCTCGTCTGTACGAACATAGTTCAATAATTGCAAAAAATGCAGTTGAGCCTTGTTTAAGCCGGTTTGAGACGCTGAACGCTGATAAATCGCCGCCGGTTCCTGCACTGTTGAAGGACTTTCGTTTTCCTGTTTTGAATATTCTTTTGCCATAATACCTTTATTTTACTGCAAAAATAAATATTATTTCCGTACCGACTGCAATTTTGAAAGAAAATAATGACGTTTTATCATTCCGTTCACCCGTTTACCCGTTCATCCGTTCTCCCCAAATTCAAAGGACTCCCTTCGTACTCGGCAAGTCGAATTTGTAAACATTGCGCTGCACCGCCATTTTGACGGCTTTGGCAAAAGTTTTGAAAATGCCTTCGGCTTTGTGATGTTCGTTTTGACCTTCCGCCCTGATATTCAGGTTCATCTTTGCGGCGTCGCTGAGGGATTTGAAGAAATGCGACAACATTTCGGTCGGCAGTTCGCCTATTTTTTCCCGTTGAAAATCAGCCTCCCACACCAGCCACGCCCGTCCGCCGAAATCCAGCGCCACGCTGCACAGACAATCGTCCATCGGCAGGCAAAAACCGTAACGCTCTATGCCTCTTTTACTTCCCAGCGCCTGATACAATGCGTCGCCCAGAGCAATCGCCGTGTCTTCAATCGTGTGGTGTTCATCCACTTCCAAATCGCCTTTTACCCTGACAATCAAGTCCATACTGCCATGTTTACCGATTTGTTCCAGCAAATGGTCAAAAAAACCGATACCTGTCGAAATTTCGCATTGTCCTGTACCGTCGAGATTTAGTGAGACATAAACATCTGTTTCTTTGGTAGTTCGATGAACGGTAGCCGTCCGTTCTCCCGCAAAAAGAAAATCCTTAATTTCGTCCCAGGATTTGAAAATTTGAAAATTGCACCTCACCCCCTGCCCCTCTCCACAAGAGAGGGGAGAGTTCCCCTCCTTGGGAGGGGTTAGGGGAGGCTTTGAACTTTGAACTTCCCAACCTTGAACATTTAATAAAATCCCCTTACATCCCAAATTTTCAGCCAGTTGCATATCCGTTTCGCGGTCGCCGATGACATAACAGTTTTCCAAATCGTAATCGCCTGTCATGTAATCCTTTAGCAATCCCGTTTGCGGTTTTCGGTTGGGAGAATTTTCTTCGGGCAAGGATGGGTCAATCAAAATATTGTTAAATGTAATTCCCTCATTGGCAAATGTTTGAATCATCTTTTGCTGGATAATATTAAAATTTTGATAGGGATGGGAATCCGTACCGAGCCCGTCCTGATTGGAAACGATAACCAGTTCAAAATCAAGATGTTGCTGGATAAAATACAAATTTCGCATCACGCCGGGCAAAAATTCGAGTTGCTCCAGCGTATCAATCTGGTAAGTAACAGGCGGTTCCACAATCAACGTCCCGTCTCTGTCTATAAATAACGCTCTTTTTTTCATCATTTTATATTTAGTTAATTATTAATCCCGTTAGGGATTACCACTCGGTAGAGAATCTTTTCTACCGAGCGATGCATTATCTCCCCTCCGGTCGATGAACGTTGTTTCCTGACGGAATGTCAAAATCAAGCCAATTTGTCATAGAACTTCACAACACTGCTCCAAAGGAGGGGAATTAACTCCCCTTATTGCCCCCTCTCTTGTGGGGAGGGGTAGGGGGAGAGGTCGCTCGCTAAAACGGCAATTCCGAACTCTCGTCGGCGGGCGCGATGGACGGCTCGATCGGCGCATAGGCAGGCGGTATTTCCACTGTCGCTCCATCGTCCGGCTCTATCTTCCAGGCTTTTATGTCGTTGTACCAGCGTCCCTGATACTCGCGGCAATCAATATCGAAACTGATTTTCAACGCCTGCCCCTGTTGGATATTGTACTGGTCAATTTTGTCGCCCCACAAATTAAACATCATCTTTTTGGGATATTGCGAAGTGGGGTCATACTCAATCACATACTCCTGTTTTTTCCACATTCCGTTGCGACCTTCGCCCGTCTGAACAGGCTGAACCGCAATAATTTTACCTTTAATTTCCATATTTTTTTACATCTTTTTTAATGCGTCTATTAATATTTGATTTTCATTTTCCGTTCCTACCGTAATACGCAGACAACCAAGGCATAACGAAACATTATTCCGGCTTCTGACAATAATACCATTGCTTACCAGATAGTTATATGTCGAAATGGCGTCTTTTACCCTGATCAACAGGAAATTGGCGTCGGAAGGAAAAATTTTCTCCACAAAAGGCAGTTTCTCCAGTTTCTTCGCCAGTAAAACCCTTTGTGACTGTAACACCTTGACCCACCTGTTTTTACGTTCTTCCTGATTCAACTGCTCCGATACGAATTTTTGGGTCAGAAGATTCAGATTATAAGGATATTTCACCTTGTTGAAATACGAAATAATATCTTCCGAAGCGAAAGCCATTCCGCATCGTACCGAAGCCAATCCCCAAGCCTTTGAAAAAGTCTGTAACACAATGAGATGCGGATTTTTATCCAATACTTCAAGCCACGAAGCCTGCGAGGAAAAATCAATATAAGCCTCGTCAATGACGACAATTCCGTCGAAATGATTGATAATTTCCTGAATATCATCCTTTTCAAAAGAATTTCCCGTCGGATTGTTGGGCGAACAGAGAAAAACGACTTTTGTTTTTTCATCTATTGCAGCCACAAATCGCTGTTTATCAAGCGTAAAATCATCATTCAGCAATACTTTCCGGTACTCTACATTATTAATATCGGCGCACACCTGATACATCCCGTAAGTGGGGTCAATCGCCACAATATTGTCTTCTTTCGGTTCGCAGAATATTCTTACTATCAAATCAATAGGCTCGTCGCTGCCTACGCCGAGAAAAATCTGTGACGACCTAACTTTCTTGATTTCAGCGATTTTCTTTTTCAATTCCCTCTGTAGCGGGTCTGGATAGCGATTATACGGCGAATTCATCGGATTTTCGTTGGCGTCTAAAAAAACCGAAGCATCGCCTTGAAATTCATTCCGCGCGCTGGAATAAGGTTTCAAGTTAAGTATGTTATTTCTAACGAGTTTTGATATTCCCATCCTGTTATTTTTGCGCAAAATTACGTTATTTTTTCTTAATTCTGCATAAAGAAATTAAAAATATTTGGAAATCAGCGACTATTGGCATACCTTTGCACCTCAAATTTTAACATATTGAACAATGAAAAAATTATTTTTTACATTTAGCGTATGCGCATTAATTTCTTTATTTACAGCATGTTCGGATAAGGACGCCAATGTTGTCATCGAAGTTCCGGACGCCACATTTAAGAC
>JAITMT010000384.1 GCA_031277235.1 Tannerella sp. | reverse complement strand
CTTTTTTTTTCATATGCAACGTAAAAGTAAGAAATTTTTCCCAATTCCCTGTGAGGGGCATGCCCCTCACAGGGAATCTTTGTTACTCTTATAGTTGCATTTGTTAGTTGAAATTAAGGTTTCCCGGTTTTCCATTCCTTATTCTCATTTTTTTACCCTCTGCTCAATACTGAGGGAGCGGGGGGTTACTTAAACTCCTCCACTGTTACTGTCCATTTTCCAACTGCAACGACGTGAAAATAATATTTCCCTTTTTCCCTATATAATGCACTTTCCGATTTTTCGCTATATGTATCAACCATTACTTCGACAAGTCCATCTGACTCATCCATTGTGTTAACTACAAAAACACCGAATACCCCACCTCCATACTCATTATCTGCTGTATAATCATATTTAAACCTTGAAGTTGTACCTGTTAACTCGAATACTGGTGATTTTTTTTCACCTACTCCACTAAAACTGTAAACAACTTGCCAAGACTTTGCTTTGTCTGCCGATTCTCTATTTGAATTTGAAGAACCACCGCTACTATTGAAGCAACTACTAACAAATAATAATATTAATGAACTCAACATGAACAAAGACGTACCTAAGAGCGCTTTTCTTAAAAATCTTCCTTTACTCGTCAGACTTCTCGAGTTCATACCATCTAAATTCCTAAACTGTAACATTTTTGAATCCCTAATTCGTGTCGAGCGCAACTTCTAAATTATTGTTTTTTCCCGTTTTAACGGCTTCACGGGTCTTGCCTTTATTCTAATGGAGAGACTATTATTTGGGATTTCTCGAAAAATACCAATTAGTATTTACCTTCTTCCTTTCAAAGACTATATCAGGAATTAAGTCTAACCTGTTTTCACAATAGTTCACGGATTGGCAAACCTCCTTTGTGGTCTTTTGCAAATATGCCTGCCTTGATAAAATCCGGCATTAACATCTTTGCACGAATAGTATCCACATTCTTATTTCTTTCAAAATAAGCCTCAATCGTTTTGTTAATCAATCTAATCTTTTCACTCTTTGTCATGTCTTTTCTACTTTATTTGTGTTCAGCATGTTGTCTCCGAAAAAGTTTATTCGTGTGCAAAATAATGATAATTTCACGAAAAGCAAGCGTCCTTTGAAATTTTCATTTTTTCTCTTGAACCAATCCTGAACTTGATTCAGGATCAACAAAATAAACAAGATTGACAGAATTATGAAAAATCTTGTTTATCTTTGCACACATCTTAACAAGATAATTGATATGTATTTTTTAGAAACAAAAGAAATTGTAAAACAGTATGCAAATCACCGCGCATTGAACGGGGTAAGCATTCAGGCGCCGCAGGGAAAAATTTTCGGGCTGCTGGGTCCGAACGGTGCGGGAAAAACGACCCTGATACGCATCATCAACCGTATCATTGCGCCCGACAGCGGCGAAGTTTTTTTCAATGGAAATATCTCGCAACCTGCTGATATTTACCGTATCGGCTATTTGCCCGAAGAACGCGGACTGTACAAAAAAATGAAAGTGGGCGAACAGGCTGTCTATCTCGCCCAACTGAAAGGTTTGACGGCTGCGGAAGCGAAACGCCGTCTGAAAATATGGTTCGAAAAATTCGACATTATGAACTGGTGGAGCAAAAATCTCGAAGAACTGTCGAAAGGCATGCAGCAAAAGGTGCAGTTCATCGTTACGATTATCCACGAGCCTGAATTGCTGATATTTGACGAGCCTTTCAGCGGGTTTGACCCCATCAATACGCAGCAGTTGAAAGACGAAATTCTTGAACTGAAAGCCGCCGGGCGCACTATTATTTTTTCGACGCACAACATGGCGTCGGTCGAGGAAATCTGCGACAACATCGCGCTCATCAGCAAATCGGAGGTCGTACTGTCGGGACAGGTGGACGCCGTGCGTAAACAGTTTAAAACCAATACGTTCAAGATTAATATCCTGAATGATGAATTTGCGTCGAATCGGGAATATTTTTCCGTCATTTCGGACGAAAATGATGAACACACGCATACGGTTCGTATCCGTAAAGAGCAGGAAATCAGCAATTCGGAATTGATTTCGCTGATTGCCGGAGGAAATGAAATTCTGTCGTTTGAAGAAGAATTGCCTTCGATGAACGAGGTGTTTTTGAATGTTGTTAAAAACTAAATTGGATGGTTCAACACCTCCCCTAACTCCTCCAAAGGAGGGGGACTCTCCCCTCTCTTGTGGAGAGGGGTAGGGGGTGAGGTGTAATCTTCAAATAAATATTTAATTTTCAATTGATTATGAAAAAAATAGGATTGGTTATAAAACGCGAATATTTGCGTCGGGTGAACAAGAAATCGTTCTTTCTGGTTACGATTTTGATGCCGTTTTTATTTGCTGCTCTGGTATTTGTGCCGTTGTGGCTGTCGTCAATCAAGGACGATAACGTGCGCGAGGTGATGATTCTCGACAAAACGGGAAAATACGCGACGCTGTTCAGGGACACGGACAGTTTCAAATTTATTAATGCCGGCGACAATGCCTCGCTGGAGGCGCAAAAGGGGAAAAGCAACGGTATTTTCGCTTTCCTCGAAATTTCGGACGATTTGCTCGACAACCCGAAAGCCGTCGCGCTGTATTCCGAAAAACAGATTCCGCAAGACCTTCGACAGGAGGTAAACAGGACGCTGAGCCGCTTTCTGGAAGACGAGAAGCGGAAATCGTTCAATATCCCGAATATTGACGAAATCATCGAAAAAAGTCGTGTAAACATTAGCGCCCAGACCATTAAATGGGGAAAAGACGGCGAGGCAAAAGAAACGTCTGCCGAAATGGGTGGCTTTATCGGAATGCTCTTTACACTTATCATCTATATCTTTATCATGATGTATGGTGCGATGGTGATGCAGGGCGTGATGGAGGAAAAGACGAACCGCATTGTGGAAGTGATGGTTTCGTCCGTCCGACCGTTTGATTTGATGATGGGAAAAATTATCGGAATCGGGCTGGTAGGGCTTACCCAGATTGTGATTTGGGTTGTTTTGACGTCTGTTCTGGTGAGTGTCGGCGGGATATTTTTTGGATTGCAAGCCGCTGCTACACAGCCGGATATGGCGATGATGCAACAGAATATGCCCGAAATGCAAAACATGACGGCGAATATTCTTACGAAACTGGGTTCGTTTAATTTCGTGGAAATCGTGTCCTATTTTGTCCTGTTTTTCATAGGCGGCTACATTTCCTACGCATCGCTGTACGCAGCTATTGGGGCGGCAATAGACAATCCCGAAGATTCGCAGCAGTTTATGACGCCGATGATCATGTTGCTCATATTTGCCATGTATGCAGGTATTTACAGCATGAATAATCCTGACGGACCGCTGGCGTTCTGGTGTTCGCTGATTCCGTTCACTTCGCCAATTGTGATGATGATTCGCATTCCCTACGAGATACCGTTCTGGCAGATATTGCTGTCGCTGGCGTTGCTGTATGCTTCGGCGGTGGCGCTCGTCTGGATGTCGGCAAAAATTTACCGCGTCGGCATCCTGATGTACGGCAAAAAACCGAGTTTGAAGGAGATTGCGAAGTGGGTGAGGTATTAGGGGAGAGGATTTGAAGATTTGAGGATTTACAAAAAAAGGTTGTTTTCCAAAGGAGAACTGTCAATTAATTTCCCTCCGACAAAATGACATTTTACAACTGCCGAAACTGACAGTTGCGGTAATTTTCGTTAATAATTCTTAATACGGAATGATAGCGGTTAAAAATGTTAAAATTTGAAATGGACGGTAAAATAATTGCACAGTTTTTGAGTTAGAAAGGCAAAAATGATTTGGAAACAATATAAAATAATAGAAGGATTATGAATAAATTTTGGAAAAATTTGATGTACGCCGCTCTGATTGTGTTGATTAGCGGCGCAGTGGCAGCAGCAGTTACTGCCCATGTGATTAAGGGACAAACCGGCGTAAATCCGTTTTCGACGGGTGACGACGGACAATCGGCTTTCAAGCATCCCTTGCAGGAAGTGATGTACACCGGCGTGGCAGCCGAAAATACCGATTTCACCTATGCCGCCGAAAAAACAATTCATGCCGTCGTGCATATCGAAGTCTCGGCGACTGTTTCAAGCAGGGGCAGAGGCGGTGACGACTATTTCGACCCGTTTGAATGGTTTTTCGGTCCCGGCAACGGATACCGCGATCGCCAGCCCCGTCAGCCGCAGCAGCGCAAAGGTTTGGGTTCGGGCGTGATTATTTCGACCGACGGGTA
>JAITMT010000339.1 GCA_031277235.1 Tannerella sp. | reverse complement strand
TTTTCACCCGGATTGTTCATATCGCGTACCTACGGCACACAAAACGGGTGGAACGCTGCATTTCTACCAATATTCTGTCCCTAACGGGACATCCGGGTTTCGGAAAAATTTCAGAGAACCTAACAGCCCTGCCTGCGGAGAGGGATTTAGGGAGAGGTAGAAAAGATTCGGGGAGCGGTGAATTATTCCGTCCCCTTCGATGATTTCTTGCTAAACAAAATCAGTAGGGGCGCTCCTGCGTGTGCGCCCTGTTTTGTAAGGGCAGACACGCAGGTCTGCCCCTACCATCCCGGTAATCCTGCTAAAATCCCGGTTCAGACAATAGAAAACAAAAACACAAAGGCTGTTTCCGTACGCTTTAAGGCTCTATCCCGTTAAAAACGGGGGGGATTTAAGGTTCGGGGGTCAAAGTTCAAGGTTTAAGGTTCAAAATTCAAGGTTTGGGGTTCAAGGTTTAAGGTTCAAAATTCAAGGTTTGGGGTTCAAGGTTTAAGGTTCAAAGTTCAAGGTTCGGGGTTCAAGGTTTTATCAATCATTTCCGCAATCGGTTTCACGAAACGGTCAATATCACCGGCGCCCAGCGTCATCAACACGTCAAAGTCCTTGTTTTCAATCAATTTCATTAGATTTTCCTTTTTGCACAGCGTCTTGTCGGGAATCGTAACCCGGTCGAAAATGATTTGGGAAGTAACGCCCGGAATCGGCTCCTCGCGTGCGGGATAAATGTCGAGCAAAATCAGTTCATCGAACAGCGAGAGCGCTTCGGCAAACTCCACCGCAAAATCACGGGTGCGCGTGTACAGATGCGGCTGAAAAATACCGGTAATTTTCCGGTCGGGATACAGTTCCCTGACCGATAAGATGCTGTTTCTCAATTCTTCGGGATGATGCGCGTAATCGTCTATGTAAACGGTTTTAGCGGTTTTCACCTTGAAATCGAAACGGCGTTCCGCACCTGCAAACGATTTCATCGCGTCGCGCATTTCGTCAGCCGTAACGCCGTTCAGCGAGGCGACCGCCATTGCCGCCACGGCGTTTTCAATATTGATTCGCAATGGTACGCCGAGTTGCACATCCTCGACGCGAAGCGTCGGCGATACAAAATCGAACACGATCTCGCCGTTGCCGATTTTGATGTTATCAGCATGAAAATCAGCCGTTTTATCATCCAACGAATATGTATATAACCGGACGTTTTCCTGCAATCGCGGCGTAATCTGAACGCCTTTTTTTAGAAAAAACGCACCGCCGGGACGAACGAGCGACGTAAAGTGCTCAAAACTCTCGCGATAGGCTTCGGGCGTGCCGTAAATATCCAGATGGTCGGGGTCGGCGGACGTGATCACCGCCATGTACGGCTTCAAATAATGGAACGAACGGTCGTATTCGTCTGCTTCCAGGACAGTTAAATCGCTTTTTTCGGAAAGCAACATATTGCTGTGGTAATTCTTCAAAATCCCGCCCAAAAAGGCGTTGCAATCCATCGTGGACTGCTTCAACAGATGCGCCGCCATGGACGAAGTCGTTGTTTTGCCATGTGTTCCGGCGAAACACAGTCCACGCGACGATTCACTGATCAAACCCAACACTTGCGAGCGTTTCAGAATCTCAAAGCCGTTTTGACGAAAATACTGTAATTCAGCATGTTCATTCGGTACGGCAGGGGTATAAACCACCAGCGTCGAGTTTTTGTCGCGAAAAGCCGGCGGTATCAGTTTTTCATCTTCAACATAATGAATGTCAGCCCCTTCCCGAATCAGTTTTGCCGTCAATTCAGACGGTGTGCGGTCGTAGCCCGCTATTATCTTCCCCTTGGACAAAAAATACCGGATCAGCGCGCTCATTCCGATGCCGCCCGCGCCGACGAAGTAGATATTTTTCACATCGTTCATATCACTTTAATTATCTCGTCCACAATTCTTTCCGCGCTGTGATACTGCGCCAGAAGCGCAATATTTTCGCTTAACGACTGCAATTTTTCCCGGTCGCCCATCAGACCGAGCGCCTGCATGGCAAGCGTATTTTCCGCCTCGTTGTCGGGAATCAAAGCGGCGGCGTTATTTTCCGACAGAGCCAGCGCATTTTTGGTCTGGTGATCTTCGGAAACGTTGGGCGAAGGCACCAGAATCGCCGGTTTTCCCAACACGCACAGTTCGGAAATCGTCCCAGCGCCCGCCCGCGAAACGACCAGATCGGCAATCGAATAGGCAAAATCCATTCGCGCAATGAAATCGGAAACCCATAAACCTTTTGTTTTCAGTTCTTTTAATTCGTCCTGAATGGAGGCAAAATAAAATTTCCCCGTTTGCCAGACCACCTGAATCCCTGCGTCCAGCAACGGACGCAGCCCTTTTTTGATCCCGGTATTAACGGTACGTGCACCCAAACTGCCGCCCACAATCAGCAGCACAGGTTTGTCCGCCTCCAGTCCGAAATAATCAAATGCTTCAACGCTCTTGTTCTGAACGGTTTCCATATCTTTCCGCACCGGATTTCCCGTCAAAACGATACGGTCTTTCGGAAAAAAACGTTCCATTCCCCTGTATGCCACGCAGATACGTGCGGCGCGCTTACCCAGCAACTTGTTGGTAACACCGGCATAAGAGTTTTGTTCCTGAATCACAACCGGAATTTTCATGCGCGAAGCCTGCCACAGCGTCGGTCCGCTGGCATAGCCGCCCACGCCGATTGCCACGTCGGGCTGGAAGTCGCGAATAATTTTTTTCGCCATTTTCAGACTTTTTACAAGTTTTGTCAATACGCTGATATTCCTTAATTTATGTGCCCGATTGAAGCCGCTAACCGGTAAACCGATGATCTTATATCCCGCAGCCGGCACGCGCTCCATTTCCATGCGGTTGTCCGCGCCGATAAACAGAATCTCCGCATCGG
>JAITMT010000305.1 GCA_031277235.1 Tannerella sp. | reverse complement strand
AAATTGTGATAACCAATCCAGTCCATGGCGTCGCGAACATCCGCAACCCGGAAATTTTTGAATATTTCCAGTAGAACTTTGTTATCCGCCTTTCTTTGTTCGTCATCGCCGGTTTGTTTTTCGCCGTTCGACGCTGCCGCGTTGATGTTGAATGCAGCCGCGATTAAGATGATGACAATCCCTGCCATCACCATTCCTGATTTTTTGTCTGTTTTGTTCATAAAGCATTATTAAAAAAATTGTTGTAAAAAATTGATATCGAGATTCTGCGAAAGTATTGTTTCTATCATTTGGAGTTCATATTTTAAGAATTTTGATTTCCTTCTCCCCGTCAGAAGCAATTCCCCGCGCTTGCCGGATATGGGAGAGCGCTTTCCGGCAAAGGTCGGTGATGATTGTCCACTCGCCTTTGTCAATGGCTTCCTTTGGAAACAGTTTTGACCCCATTCCGACGGCTGTAACGCCTGACTGAAACCATGTTGTGAGGTTTTCTTCGGTCGGTTCTACCGCGCCCGTCGCCATAATCATTGTCCAGGGCATCGGCGCCTTGATGTCTTTTACGAATGACGGACCTCCCACGCTGCCGGCGGGGAAAATCTTGCAGAGGTCGCAGCCTGCTTCCTGGGCGAATCCGATTTCCGAAACCGTGCCGCAACCCGGCGTGTAGGGAACTAACCGGCGGTTACAAACCTTTGCCACATCGGGATTGAAGAGCGGTCCGACCACGAAATTGGCGCCCAATTGCAGGTACATCGCCGCCGTCGGAGCATCCACGATAGAGCCGATGCCGAGAATCATTTCGGGACATTTCCCGGCTGCATATTTGCTCAGTTCCGCAAAAACTTCCTGCGCAAAATCGCCGCGATTCGTAAACTCGAATGCCCGCACACCACCGTCATAACACGCTTTCAACACGTTTTTTGCCGTATTTATATCTTTGTGGTAATAGACAGGCACCATGCCCGTAGCGCCTATCGCGCTTAAAACCTGTATTTTGCTAAATCTTGCCATATTCTCGAATTTTTCTGCAAAAATAAACTTTTTATTGCAGAATCGGAAAAAAACTGCAATTTTGTTGGATAAAGCGAACGGTTTATTTCAGGCGATATATGAATTTTTATTCCAAACTGTTTAATATCAATTCATTATAGGCTATAGAATAAAAATCTGCCAGACAATTCATAGTCTTTACATCAATATTGTGCAGTGCCATACGCTCCTGAAACTCTTTCGACGGCGGCAACATTCCAAAATAGTAATATTTTTTCGTGTTGTTTTTGATGTCTGTGCGCACTTTTTCCTTGTATGCCTCCAAAGAATCGGCATTGACAGGGGCTGCATACCTGTCAAACATGGAAATGTGAGGCAAAATAATCGTATCGCGGGACAGGATAACCGTATCCCCCGGATAGGAGCGTGTTTCGATTACTTGTGCTTTGCTGTTGAAACACGTCGAAATAAATAGAAGCAAAACAGATAAACTGAAAATTTTCATATTGTTACGTTTTTTATGGAATACAAAGAAAAACATAAAAAATCACTTGGAGAAATTTTCCATGTTAAAAAACTACAAATTAACCTTTTTACGTCATTTATAAACTTTTTTCAGCGTTTCCAAATCTTCCAGTCCCTGACGGAAAATGATTTTCCGGACAAATGACTGAATAAAGCCCAATCCGTAACCGTAAATCTGTATCAATGAGGTGATTATCGAAAGTCCCGCAATTTTCAAACTTTTGGTTTTTGCCAGCGAATCCAAAAACAGCAACCCGATATAAATGGCGGGAAACACCAAAAACCACGCAGACATAAAAATCGCAAGCAACAGAATACCAACACTCCCGACAACAAAAACGGCAGGTAAGGCATGAACCAATTTCAGCGAATCGGGGTATAACTTGTACAGATTGATGCGTGCCTGCCCGAAAATATTGACCTGTTTGTAGAACTTTTTCAGATTCACGCGGCGCTTGTGAAACACGAACGCATCGCGGTAGAGTTTTGTCGTGAATCCCGCATTGTTAATCCTGATACTCAAATCAATATCCTCTCCGTACATATCCTTGAAACCGCCGACCGCTTCGTAAACTTTTCGCGAAAAACCCATGTTAAACGTGCGCGGCTTGAACTTCTCCAGATTGACTTTTCCGCCCCGAATGCCGCCTGTGGTCAGGAAGGAAGTCATCGCGTAGTTCACCGCTTTTTGCATCGCGGTAAAGGAAGGATGTTCCCTGTCCGGTCCCCCGTAACAGTCCGCGTAATCTTCCTGCAAACAACGGTTTAGCGTTTCAAAATAATGTTTCGGAATGATGCAGTCGGAATCGAAAAAGACGAAATAATCGCCTTTCGCCGCCTGCATCCCCACATTGCGCGTATCGCTGCGACCCGTGTTTCCCTTTACGATATAGTTGATATTCAGGAGGGAACGGTATTTTTCAACTTCTGACGAACAGGGTTTTGTCGAACCGTCTTCGACCAGAACCAGTTCAAAGTCCGTATATATCTGTACCGCAAGGCTTTCCAGTAATTCGGCAGCCTCGTCGGGACGGTTATAAATGGGAACAATGATTGAAAACATATTACCCGTTTTCACTCGTCAAGCGTCAATTCCCGAATCAGTCGCGGACATTTGCCCCATTTGTCAATCGCCCACAGCACATAACGGATATCCACGCTGATAGTACGCTGTAAATCAGGCTCGAAAGCGATGTCTCCGCTCATTGCCTCCCAATTGCCGTCGAAAGCGAGACCGATGACGCGACCGTTTTTATCGAACACGGGACTCCCTGAATTTCCGCCGGTTATGTCGTTATTCGACAGGAAACACAGTTGCAAATCGCCCGCCTTGTCGGCATACCGACCGAAATCGCGTTTGCGTATCAAATCCAGAATTTCGGGCTGCACGGCAAATTCGTAACTCGTGGAATCTTCCTTTTCCAGAACGCCTTCCTGCGTGGAAAAATAGTTGTACCAAGCCGCGTCAAACGGACGATAGCCCTTTATCGAGCCGTAACTCAGGCGCATCGTGAAATTGGCGTCCGACGGAAGCGACTTTTCGGGATACATTTTTTGCAGTCCGGAAAAATATAACCGTTTGCCTTTCAGAATGTTATAATCTTCATCCCGCGTGGATTGCGACAAATTGGTAACGGCATTGAAAACCGAAGACGCCAGCAATGCCGCGGGGTCTTTCTTCAAATAGTTGGCAAATTTTTTCCTGTCTTTCAGCAATTCAGCCAGTTGACTTTCAGACGTTGCGGCAGTTTTGGCGAATAAATCGGCGGAATATTTTTTGTAGTCACCCTTGTATTTTTTATCTATATCCTTGTAGATATCAGGCAGATACTGTGCCGGTACCTTTGCTTTGGCGATGCGGAGCATTTCGGCAAGCACCTGTTGGTCGAGTTTCGCGTCGTAATCCTTAAAGAACGGCCTAATACGCTCATTCATAATATCTTCTATATCAACAGCCGACAAATCTTCCCTGTGGATTCGCTCGAAATTAACGGCAAAACGGATGATTTCGGCGCCGTTTACGAACGTCTCGCTCAGGTAAGTCAGGTACTTTTTCGGTTCGTCCGTTTTTTCGTAACCCGTTTTCAATATATCAAGCACGTTTCCGTAAGTATCCTTATTTTCAGATTGTTGCGCCCATTTGTCGAATGTCGCTTCCTGTTCGCGCTTGCGGTCAATCACGTGCAGACGCGCCAGTCCGCGATTCATTCCGATGGAATTTTTCCAGTAGTTGGAACTGCCCGCATATTTGGAGGCATATTTGATGCGCGTGGCGTCGTCTTCCCGCATCGCTTCCTGCCAGATATCCTGCTTGATTCCACGCACTTCGATACGCGGCTCGTTGCTGCTGACGATGCGCTGCTCCACGCCCCAGGACGACAGATAGCGTTCGGTGCTTCCGGGAAACCCGATGGTCATTGCGTAATCGTTTTCCTGATAGCCTTTTATCGAAACTTCCGCAACGAATTTCGGATGATACGGGCGGTTTTCGGAACTGTATTCAGCGGGCTGATTATCAGCGTCTGCATAAACGCGGAACACGGAAAAATCGTTCGTATGGCGGGGCCACATCCAGTTGTCCGTGTCGCCGCCGAATTTTCCCAGCGACGTGGGCGGCGTGAACGCCAGACGTACATCCTTAAATACGTTATAAACAACGAGATAGAACTTGTTCATACTGTAGAACGGCACGATTTCGGCTTCCAGAAACGCATTTTCGCCGACTTCCTGGCTGATGATATTTCCCAGGGAATCAGCGGTTTTCAAACGCTGCAATTCATTGTCAATCTCTGCAATTTGTGGCAAGATTTCATCGCTGACGTCCCTGATTTCCTTCAAATAGCGCACCTCCAACCCTTCGACGGGCAGTTCTTCGGCAAAACTTTGCGACACGAAGCCATCTTCAAGATAATCGTGTTCCACGCTGCTAAGTTTCTGAATAGAAGCGTATCCGCAGTGGTGATTCGTAAAAATCAAGCCTTCGTTTGAAACGGTAATTCCCGTGCAGCCATTGCCGAAAATCACGACCGCATTGACGATACACGCCGAATCCTTGTCGTACAAATAGTTGTAGTCGGGCGTGAAGCCGAGTTCCTTCATACGGGCTAAATTTTGCTTGGTGAGTTCGCTGACTATCCACATTCCTTCATCGGCAATAGCGATGTTTAATCCTGAAAATAAGAGTATTGCAACTCCTATAATTTTTTTGAAATTCATAAGTATTTTTATTTTTAATGTATAATTCGCTTGAAATTAAACGGCAAATGTAAGAAAAATATTTGATAAAATCGGGATAACCGCATCAAAATATGGTGAAAAATGTTGCTGACAGCTGTAATGATGTGCCGTTAGGCACAAAATATGGGTAGAAAAACGAAATCTCCTTCATGCTGCGTGCCCACCCAAATTACCTATAATTGCGTACCTACGGCATGCATGACAGGGGAAAATACCGGTTTTTCTACCAATATCCAATCCCTAACGGGATTTAAAAGTTATATTTTGTTACGGTTGCCTTGTAATAAAACCTTAAAAAACAGGATTAGAAATATTTTTTCTATCTTTGTGCGCTTAATTGATGATGCTTATGTTGGATAAGATTTATTACGGAAATTCGTTGGAGAATTGGGGGATTTCGGCTGTCATTATAGTCGGAGCATTTATTTTAACTGCTATTATTAAATTGATAATCAATAAAATATTCAAAAAAATCACGGCTAAAAGCAAGACCGGTTTCAATCATATTTTGATAGAGGCGCTTGAAAAACCGCTTTTTATGGGCATCCTTCTCTTTGCGATTTGGATAGCGGCTATGCGCCTGGAAATGAGCGTGAAACTGCACGATATGATTGTGAAATCGTACGAAATGCTGGATGTGCTGGTGATTACCTGGTTTTTTGCGCGTCTGTTTAGTTTTCTGCTCAATTACAGCGCCCAAAATTATGATTCCGGGGACAAAAACCGGTTTTCCCTCGACCCGAAACTGCTGCCGGTAACAAAGCGTAGCGTGCTGATAATTGTCTGGTTACTGGGAATTTTAACGGCGCTGAGCAACGCGGGCATAGAACTGACCACCCTGCTCGGAACGCTGGGAATCGGCGGTATTGCGTTTGCCCTCGCGGCGCAGGACACCATCAAAAATATTTTCGGCGGCATTACCATCTTCACGGACAGGACTTTCCGTATCGGAGATACCATCAAAATCAGCGGTGCGGAGGGCACGGTCGTTGATATCGGTTTGCGCAGCACGCGGATTCAAACGTACGACCGCCAAATCGCGACCATTCCAAACTATAAACTGACGGACGCCCTGATAATCAACGTATCAACGGAGCCTGCCAGGCGCGTCGTTACGGAACTGGGCTTGACGTACGACACTTCCGCTGAGAAAATGCAGGAAGCCATTGATATTCTGAAATATATACCCGAAAAAATCAGCGAAATCAACGGTCAGGACATTACCGCGGTATTCACGAATTTCGGCGATTCGGCGCTGACTGTCACTTATATCTATTTCATCAACCCCGGCGCGGGCATATACGAAACCCGCTCGAAAGTCAATTTTGAAATACTCAAAGCCTTCAATCGGGCGGGTCTGAATTTTGCCTTTCCTTCACGGACGCTGTATATCGCGGGGAATCGGGAGGATTTGGGGAAATAAAAATTCAAGTTACAAATCGCGTACCAGCCTTAACTTTGCGCCCGAATTGAAAAGTCAAAAAAAGTGTTATTCTGTAACATTTTCCCGGACGAAAAAGCGGAAGTGAACTGACCTACCTGTCTGATTTTTAGATCCATGTGCCGTATGAGTCTTCCGGCTTTTTTTACTAAGTTTCCGGTTGAACGGCTTCATATGGAATAATAGACATCAAGGTCCGGTTAAGGTTTTAAAGCAATTTCAACCTTTCATTTATTAATTTTTTGCATGACAAGGATATAAAAAAATAGTATTGTTAATCTAATATATATTTTATATCTTTGTGGTGTTAAATCAAAAATTTTAAGGTTATGGATTGTCCCAAATGTAAAGGTACGGAGCAGTGCAAAGCCGGTTTTCAGGTGGACATCAGCGCTATAAGTGTAAATCGTGCAGTTGTCATTACACCGTGGAAAAAAAGTCGGACGTCAAATCCGCAGAAACCCGCCGTATGGCTCTGGAAATGTATCCGGAGAACTTGGATTCGGAAGTATCGGACGTCTTTTGTGCATCAGTTACGGAACCGTGTATCAATGGGGCGGGAAATGGGGTAAACAGGTTGAACTGACTGTTAGCGAAGGAGTTGTAGATATTATGGAACCGGATGAAATGCACAGTTACCTGCAGAAAAAAAACTTTAGGCAGATATGGATTGCTGTTGATAGACTTTCAAAACGGTTCATCGCTTTTGTCTGCGGAGACCGTTCCACGGCAACGGGAATAAAACTGTGGGAGAAGATTAAACACCTGACTGCAAGAATCTTTTATGCCGGTTACTGGAAAAACTATAATGAATTTGTACCCCGGAAAAAACCGGAACAGACTAAAAAGGAAACCTGTACGGTAGAGGGCTATAACAGCAGAATAAGGCATTATTCAGTCCGTTTCAAAAGGAAAACAAGATGCTACGGCAAGTCTCTGCAGATGATGGAAATATCGTTAGGATTATTGTTTCTTAATCTAAATAACGAATCACATATACTAAATTAACAATACTGCAACAGGTTATGCTTAGCCGATATACATTAATCTTTGGGCTTGTACATGCTGTATAAAATTGAGGGACATTACAATAATTTTTGTCCCAGCATTTCAGCAACTTTCAAATCCACCGGCGTCGTGATTTTGATATTTTCCGGATTGCCGCGAACGAGTTGCACCTTATATCCGGCGGCTTCAACGACCGACGCATCATCCGTAAATGATTTATTATAAGAATGTTCGTATGATTTTTTCAAAATTTCCGTTTGAAAAACCTGCGGCGTTTGCACAATGCGAAGACGCTCTCTGTCAAACAGTTTACTCTCGTTTTCAGAGATAATTTCGCGCACCGATTCAATCACCGGAATCACCGGAATGGCTGCCCCAAACTCTTGAGCCGCTGAGAAACAGTCTGTTATCACTTCCCGACTGACAAACGGACGCACGCCGTCGTGCACGGCAACATAACCTTCTTCCCGGATTTGTAAAAGTCCGTTTTTTACTGATTTCCAGCGTGTTTCACCGCCGAAAACGACCGTATGCGGAATCGTAAAATTCAATTCTTCGCACAGCATTTTCCAATAAGCTGCGTGTTCTTCCGGAATGACCAAAATGATTTCGCAGGACACATCCCATTGATAAAAAGTTTGCAGCGTGTGCATCAATACCGGCTTGTCAATCAGCGGAATAAACTGCTTCGGCAACTCGCCTCCCATGCGCAAACCTTTCCCGCCGGCAACGATGAGCGCGAATTTTTTCATATTTCTTCCATGATTTTTTTGACGTCCTCGTCCACCCTGTACAGTTTGTCTTTACAGATTTTGATCAGTCGCGCGGCTTCCTGCACTTTTTCGGAAAGCACATCCACTTCTATTTTACCCGCTTCGAGGTCGTCATAAATTTCCTGTAAATTCGTAATTGCCTCATTGTAAGTTTCTTTCTTTTCCATTTTTTTCTTATTGATTAACCGTTACCGTTTTTTCTCCGTCTTGAAATTTCACTGTCAGACCGTCGCCCGAAGTCAATTCGGAAGCCCGTTTCACAATTTTTCCGTTCTTAAACGTCAGTGTATAACCGCGTTTCAACACATTTTCGGGCGAGACCAAATTGACATATTGTTCTTTTAACTCTATAAAACGCTGATTTTTAGCAATATAATTGAATAATAAATGTTTCAACGATACCCGAAATTCATCCAAAAATTTGCGACCGGACAGCAACATCAATTCCGCATTGCGACTGATTAACAGAGACAAACCGTTGATTTTTTCGGTTTCCTGACGCAAAAAATCAGGTAACGAAATGAAAAGAGCAATCAATTCATCCAACTTATTTACCTCATTTTCAAAACATTCTATCAAGAAAGCCGCAACTGCCGTCGGTGTTTTTTGTCGCACATTTGCCACCAAATCCAGCACCGTTTCGTCACGCTCATGCCCGATACCCGTCAGGACGGGCAGCGGAAACTGCGCACAATTCGCCGCCAGCGCGTAGGAATCGAAACTGCTCAACTCGGACGTCGCCCCTCCCCCGCGAATAATCACGACCACATCAAAATTCTCGACATGGCTATAAACCTTTTCCAGTGCGGAAATGATGCTTTCCTCTGTCTTCTCGCCCTGCATAATAGCGGGAAATAGTTTGATGTAAAACCGGAAACCCGCTTCATTAGCAGAAAGTTGATGCATGAAATCTTCATAACCCGCAGCCGTAGGAGAAGTAATAAGCGCAACTCGCTGTGGCAGAGCGGGAAACGGTAATTCCCTGTTCAGGTCAAAAATACCCTCTTTTTTCAGGCGTTCAATGATTTCGTTGCGCCTCCGCACCATATCGCCAATGGTATAGGAAGGGTCTATATCGTTTACATTCAGGCTATAACCGTACAATTCGTGAAATTCGACCGACACATTAACCAATACTTTGATGCCCGAAGTGAATGCCTGTCCGGTTTCCTGTTCAAAATAAGGCTTGATAATCTGGAAGTTACGCGACCAAACCGTTCCGCGCGCCTTTGCGGTGATTTGTTGGGACATCTCGTCCTTTTCCACAAATTCGAGATAGCAATGTCCTGAATATGAATTGATTCTGACGTCGCTGGTTTCGGCTCGAATCCAGTATGTTTCGGGAAGAGCCTCATAAACAGCCTCTTTCACCAAAAGATTGAGTTCCGACAGAGATAGAATCGTCGCCTTGCCTTCCATTTCAAAATTTCTGTAACTCATTGTTTCTCGCTGTATTATAGGCTTTTATAAAATCGGGAATACCGTATCCCAACTGTGCGTCGGGCATTTGCGACTGGCTGGCGGAATTTTGTATCAACGCAATGATGTCCGTATTTTTCAGCAGCGGAAAGGCTTGCCACAGGCAGGCGGCGAGACCCGCCACCGTCGGCGCGGAAAACGAAGTGCCGTTCGTGCTCTGTATCTGTCCGGCGGAGGAAATCACGTTGATATTGGAGCCCAGCGCCACCACGTCGGGTTTTATGCGAAAATCGGCGGTCAATCCCACCGAACTGAACGAACTTTTTTGCTTGTCGGCGGTAATGGCGCCAACGGTCAGAATATGCTCTGCATCAGAAGGAAACGTGATTTTTCCCCAATCATTGAAGCCCTCGTTGCCGGCGCTCGACACGATCAAAATGCCTTTTTTTGCCGCTATTTCGGCGGCTCGGCTTGTTACTGCCGTTTTCCCGTCCAAATCCGATTGCGTGTAAAGGCTGTCCATGCCATCGAATTTATAATATCCTAATGATGAAGATATTACATCTATTCCGAAACTGTCCGCATATTCGACGGCGGCAATCCAGAAATCTTCCTCAATGGGAAATTCTCCGCGCGTATCTTCGCTCTTAATCAACAGATAATCAGCGTCCGGAGCCGTTCCAATCATCACGCCCGGAAGATTGGCAGCCATGCAGGAAAGCGATTTCGTGCCGTGCTCGTCATCGCAATAGAGACTGCGATTCGGGAAAGTTACGTTGTGTATCCCCAGCAAATGCAGTTCTGCAAAGGCTTCTATGCGGTTTACATTCATAAAACCCGCATCAATAACGGCAATGCGCATGTTTTTCCCCTTGTAACCCTTTGCATGGAGTTGAGGTCCGTTCAACATACGTATCTGATTGTCAGCATATCCGTATTCGATTTCCAGATTTTTATCCTGTGAAAAAAACCGCAAAGTATCCTCCTCGCAAGGCTTTATTTCCGTGCGATTTTCGCCTCTCCACACGCATTGGACGGAGTCAACGAAAGCGACGTTTTTCAGTTCCTCGACTTTTGCGCTGTCTTTTGTTTCCACAACGATTGTTTTCAGCCATTTACTTTGTATAACAGGCTCAAAACCAATTTCTTGTAATTCGTTTATCAGTGATTCTGCAATCGGAAAATCCATTTCATCCATCGGAATTTCATGCAGGAAACGCCTCTCGATGGCGTCGGGCGACAGGAATTGTTCGGGATCAATGATGTTATAGGTGGATATTCCCTTAGTATTCAAATATATACGAAAACAAAAAGTCTTTTCCGCCAGACCTTGAACCGTCGCAGAAAAGAATACGCAGAGAAGGATTATTTTGTATTTTTCAAGCCGGGTCATCCTTTATATAATAGTCTCAAAATCAACAGAATCAATGGGTATTTCCCGTTTCAGGCTCGTACGCAGCGATATCATGGTTTCCGTTTCGGTAACGCCTCCTATTTCCTGAATCTTATCGTTCAAAAGTTCCATAAGATGCTCATTGTCTTTGGAATACAACTTTATCAGGATCGTATAGGGACCTGTGGTATAATTGATTTCAACAATTTCGGGTATTTTTTCGAGTTGCGGCACCACCTCCTTGTACATGGAGCCGCGTTCCAGTTTAATTCCGATGTAAGTGCATGAACTATAGCCCAATACCTTGGGATTGATGTGATAGCCGGAACCGACGATTACGTTGGTTTCGATGAGCCGCTGCACGCGCTGGTGAATCGCCGCGCGCGACACCCCGCACGCTTCGGCAACGTCTTTGAAAGGCGTTCGCGCATTTTTTGAAATGATGTCCAAAATTTTGCGGTCTAACCGGTCAATTTTCTCTGTTTCGTTTTTTTCCATTTTTTGCTATTTCAATTGAAACGGGTTTGTAATTTCCTCGTAATCAGCGATAATCTGCTTGCCCTCCCATACAGGAAACGACGAAAAATAATTCTATGACTACTCAATTTTATATCTAAAATCCCGTAGGGATTATCGTTCGGTAGAAAATGTTGTTTGTATGTGGTCGCATTCCGTCTGGAATGCGTCCTGTAGATTTTTGACCTCTCTACCGAGCGATGCAATCCTGACAGATTGCAAAATTCGGATATAAGATTGAATATACATTCTATTCGTTTGTCATAAAAAAAAGTTGCAGCGACAGAAAAGTCCCGCCGCTGCAACCGATTGATTCTTATCTCAATAAATCGGTAAACGATGAATCGCGCATATATTTTGCAAATTCGAGGTCGTTAGCCGCTTCAACGGCAAGCGCGGGATCTTTCGCAATCGCGCTGCGCATGTTGGTGATAACGCCGCCTGCATCATTGGTGCGCGCCGAAACG
>JAITMT010000262.1 GCA_031277235.1 Tannerella sp. | reverse complement strand
TCCACGTTGGGAGTAATCATTGGAAGTGTGATTGTGAGCCTGTTGGGCTTCATTATTTTTGTCGGAATTGCCGCCACGATGGACAGTTCTTCTTCTTTTAAACTTCAGAAAAATACGGTCTTGAGACTGAATCTGAAGGATGCAAGTATTTCCGACCGGGAAAGTTCGAGTCCGTTCGACTTCATTCTCAATCCCTCCGGCAAATCCTTGATGCTGAGCGATATTCTGTCGGCTATCCGCAAGGCGGAAAAGAACGACAATATCAAGGGAATCTATCTAAATGCAGAAGTTCCGGCTCATTATGCGACGATGGAGCCGATTCGCAACGCCCTGCTGAAATTCAAGGAAAGCGGAAAATTCATCATCGCTTACGGCGATGACTTCTCGCAGTCGGCTTATTATCTGAGTTCGGTTGCCGACTCCATCTTTATGAATCCTTTGGGGATACTCGATTTTGGGGGATTGTCAAGAACCACTCAATTCAACAAAGGTGTTTATGAAAAATGGGGCGTTGAATATCAGGTTTACAAGGTCGGAACGTACAAATCGGCTGTGGAACCGTTTATCGAGGAAAAAATGAGCGACGCCAACCGCGCACAGGTTACGTCCTATCTCAACGATACCTGGGAAACCGTGTTGAAAGGTATTTCCGAAAGTCGCGGAATCCCGGTGGAACAGTTGAACCTGTACGCCGATGAACATCTGTTTTTTACGGATCCCGAAAAGATAGTCGAATATCAGTTACTTGACGGACTGAAATACGCCAATGAAGTGGATTCCTGCCTGAAAAATCTTCTGGCATTGAAGGATAGCGAAAAACTCCGTTTTGCAAACGTGGGCGACATGGCTTCGGTGAAGGAAACCGGCAAGAAGTCAAACAAAGACAAAATTGCCGTTTTATACGCCGAAGGCGAAATCAGGAGCGGAGAATCAGCCGGATTCATGCCGGGCGGCAACATTTCCGCCAAAGAGTATGTGAAAGAACTGTACAGACTGAAAGACGATAAGAACGTGAAAGCCGTCGTTTTCCGCGTCAATTCGCCGGGCGGAAGCATGGATGAAGCGGAACAGATTTGGAACGCGGTCAAGGAACTGAAAGCCGTCAAACCGGTTGTCGTGTCCATGGGCACGTATGCCGCTTCGGGAGGTTATTACATTTCCTGCAATGCCGATAAAATCATTGCCGAACCGACCACCATAACCGGCTCTATCGGTGTATTCAGCCTGATTCCCAACGGAGCGCAACTGGCAAAAAAGATGGGAGCCACCTTCGATGCCGTCTCTACCAACAAACTGTCCGACTTTGCCACAAACGCGCCGTACATTCCTTTTATCGGAGTCGGATTGCCGGTACTTTCCCGTCCCTTAACAGATGTCGAAAGCGCCAAAATGCAGGTTTATACCGAAAAAGCCTACGATTTGTTCCTGACCCGCTGCGCCGACGGACGCGGAAAAACCAAAGCGGAAATTGATTCCATCGGGCAGGGTCGCGTCTGGACGGGCAGGCAGGCGCTGGAATTGGGGCTGGTTGACGCGCTGGGCGGCATGGATCTCGCCGTCTCGACAGCCGCTGGTTTAGCCGAACTCGAAAACTATTCCGTCAGCGAATATCCCGCGAAGAAGGATTTCTTCATGAGCCTCCTGGAAGGTTCTTCCGAAAGCATCTCCGCCAGAATCTGGTCATCCATCATCGGCAGGGAATCCTACCAACAGAAACAAATGCTGAATGCCTGGCAAAACTACGACGTCCGCCAGGCTATCATGCCGGAATTTATTAACCAGTGATAAAATAAGGAGATGAAAAAGACATATTTAATGACATTAATAGCACAGATATGTACTATTGTAGCAATGTTACTGGGAATTTCAAGACATACCGGTGAATCATCCATTATTCTTTATGTTTTTTTGTTGGTCACAGCTCTTATTTTAACAGGCATATCCTTATTCATGTTAATAAAGAAAACGAATAATAAAAACGATGAATCCTCCAAATAATCCCCGAATCCGGCAATCCGTCAGGATAGCATCGCCCGGTAGCAAGGTCAAAGCCTCCCCTAACCCCTCCGAAGGAGGGGAACTCTCCCCTCTTTTCCTGTTCCCCTCCCTTGTGGGGAGGGGTTAGGGGAGAGGTTGAGAGGGGCTTGGTGCATTCCCGAAAAAACAATTACTAACTATATTAATTAAATAAAAAAAATGAGAAAAATTTTAACATTAATTGCATTATTTACAGCAATGACAGCAACACAGGCACAAATCGCGGGCGACTGGAAAGGTACGCTCGACCTACAGGGAACGCCGTTGGAACTGATTTTCCACATCACCGGCGAAAACGACCAACTGGCGGCAACTCTCGACGTTCCGATGCAGGGTGCGGCAGGTATTCCCGCAGAGGCAACTTTTGCCGACAACCAACTCACCGTCAGCGTAGCGGCGGCAGGCATCAAGTATTCGGGAACGCTCGCGGGCGAAACGATTGACGGTAATTTTGAACAGGGCGGCATGACATTTCCGCTCAAACTCGAAAAATTTGAATCGAAACTGCCGGGAAAAGTAGAACTCGTCTCTTCCGAAGCCGATTTGAAAGCCCTCGAAGCCTTCGACAA
>JAITMT010000365.1 GCA_031277235.1 Tannerella sp. | reverse complement strand
TGAATTTCTAAACCCGCATCCCGTTAGGGATGCTTCGCCCGGTAGAAAATGCATCATATCACCTTCCCTGCATCCCGTCAGGGATTCAATTGTGTGGGGGCTTATTCCGTTCTACCGAGCGGTACATCCCTATGGGATGTAAGTTACATAAAATTTCAATTATTTTTAAAAAGTATTATAAGTTGTTTATTTCGCATGTCAGAATTAGCAATTGACCGCTTTTCTGGAGTAACAAAACAAGACTGCATGTTGAATTTTGAGAGAATACGTCCGAATGTGTAAATTTCTTCCTATATTTGCAAAAAATTCAAGAAAATATGAAAATCACAGGAATAGGAAATGCGTTGCTGGACGTGCTGATTCGGCTGGAAAGTGACAAAACGCTCCGCAAACTCGGACTCGAAAAGGGAGCGATGGATTTGATTGACGAGTCCAAAATGAAAGAAATTCAGGGACTTGAGAGCCGTTTGCCGCGTTCAGAAGCGCCGGGCGGCTCGGTCAGTAACACGATGCGGTCGCTGGCGAGGCTTGGCGCAACGGTCGGCTACATCGGCAAAATCGGCAACGACAAAACCGGCGAAATTTATGAAAAGGAAACGGCGAAAGCGGGCGTACATACCCATTTCGTTCAGAATGAGGGCGTTTCGGGCTGTTCGACGGTGCTTGTTTCGCCCGACGGAGAGCGCACGATGGCTACGTATCTGGGGCTTGCAGCGACGCTCAACGATGCGGAAATAACTGATAATATGCTGGATGGCTATGACTGCATTTATGTGGAAGGCTATTTGATTTCCAACGAAAAACTGTTTCTTCCCGTCTTGCAACGCGCGAAAAAGGCAGGCTTGAAAATCGCCCTTGATTTGGCTAACTTTAACATTGTAAACGGTTTCAGGGATTTATTGAAAGAAGTGATTCCCGAATACATTGATATTCTGTTTTCCAACGAAAGCGAAGCCGAAGCGTTCACCGGACTGCCCGCCCGCGAAGCCATCCGGGAATTGCTGAAAATGGTTGATATTTCGGTTGTTACGATCGGAAAAGACGGCGCGCTGGCAGGACGCGGGAACGATGTCGTAAAAGTTAATGCACACAAAGTCAATGTGTTGGATACCACCGGAGCAGGAGATAATTTTGCGGCAGGCTTTCTCTACGGATACGCGCAGGGCGCATCCACAGAGCAATCGGCGCAAATCGGCGCATTGCTCGCGGGAAACGTCGTTGAAACCATGGGCGCTCAAATAGAAAGCGGTCGCTGGGAAAAAATAAATCTTAAAGTTTGTGAAATTTTGCGGAAATAACAGATTTATTCCGTACTTTTACGCCGTTTTTTCAATAAAATATCAAGAATATGCAAAGATTAAAATGGATTTTTCTATGGATTTTCGTGGGTGGAAGTTTCGTTTTTGCCCGGGAAAACAGTACCCAAAACACAAATAATAAGGACGATAGCAGCCGGTTTGAAATCAGCAAACAGTTGGATATTTTCAACGCCCTGGTCAAGGAACTGGAAATATTTTACGTGGATACGATTGACATGCA
Source organism: Tannerella sp. (assembly GCA_031277235.1). GTDB lineage: Bacteria > Bacteroidota > Bacteroidia > Bacteroidales > Tannerellaceae > Tannerella. Next base: position 13,558 of record JAITMT010000365.1, on the reverse strand, counting down.
GGCGGCTGTACGCAGAGGAATAGATGCAATGCTCAGCAGGTTAGACCCTTACACCGAATATATTCCCGAAGACGAGATGGAAGACCTGAAACTGATTACGACGGGCGAATATGGCGGAATCGGCGCTGTCATTCGCTATCGCGACGGCGCAACCATCATTTACGATCCTTACGAAGGGATGCCGGCGGCGCTGGCGGGATTGAAGCCGGGCGACAAGATTTTATCGGTGGACGACACGGATGCGACCAAACTTTCGTCCGACAGAGTGAGCGAAATGCTGAAAGGGTTGCCGAACACGGAACTGAAACTGAAAATCCAGCGTCCGGGCGAAAAGAAACCCCGCACTTTCGAAATCATGCGCAAGCAAATCATTATGGATCAGGTTACTTACTACGGCGTGAAGGACGATAGCATCGGATACATTTATTTACAGGGATTTACGGACAAAAGCGCCGAAGAAATCAAAAATGCGTTTGAGGATTTGCGTAAAAATCATGCGATTACGTCTCTGATTCTTGACCTGCGGGACAACGGCGGCGGCGTGCTTGAAGGCGCCGTACAAACGGTCGGTTACTTCGTCCCGAAAGGAACGGAAGTCATCTCGCTTAAAGGCAAGGCAGACCAGCCTGAACGCATCTACCGTACTTATAATGAGCCTGTTGATTCGTTGATTCCGCTTGCCGTCCTGATAAACGGCGGCTCGGCGTCGGCTTCCGAAATTGTGTCGGGCGCGTTGCAGGACATGGACAGGGCGGTTCTCGTCGGACAGCGTTCTTTTGGCAAGGGTTTGGTGCAATCACCCCGCGACCTGCCTTACGGCGGCAAATTGAAGGTAACCATCAGTAAATATTACATTCCGAGCGGTCGCTGCATTCAGCAATTGGATTATACTCACCGCAATCCCGACGGCTCTGTGGCTGCCATTCCCGACAGTCTGACGTCCGTATTTTACACGACAAAAGGTCGTCCGGTGCGCGACGGCGGTGGTATTCGTCCCGATGTCGAGGTCGAAGAGGAGAAATTACCGACCATGCTTTACTATCTGGATAATGACAGGGATTTTGTGGTATTCGATTATGTAAACGACTGGGTAACAAAGCATCAGACGATCCCTTCTCCTGACCTGTTTGCCTATTCGGACGAAGATTACGAGGATTTCAAAAAGATAGCCGTCGAAAAGAAATTTGAATACGACCGTCAAAGCGAAAAAATGCTCGGCACCTTGAAGGAAGTAGCTAATTTTGAGGGATTTCTTGCAGAAGATTCCACCGTTTTCGCTACGCTCGAAGATAAGTTGAAACCGGATCTGGAACGTGATTTGGATAGATACAAGCCTGAAATCAAGCGACTTGTCGCTTCCGAAATCGTCAAGCGGTATTATTATCTGAGAGGTCAGATACAGTACAGCCTCCGGAACGACAAAACACTCGAAAAAGCAATGGAAGTGCTGAAAGACAGGGAATTATATGCGAAAACGTTATCTCCTGCCGAAGAATAGGGAGAACGGATGAACGGGTAAACGGATTGAAAGATGGAACTAAACGACAGAATAACAATCTTTTGCAAAAACAACAGGATTTACAGGGAGGTTAAAATCGGATTGCCGTTATCGGAAATTTATACGGCGGTAGGTTCACCGCTCAAACATAAACCGTTGTGCGCCAGGGTAAACAACCGTGTCGAAAGCCTGAATTTCCGTTGCTGGAAACCGAAGGATATAGAATTTTTAGACTATTCCGAAATGGCAGGTTACAGGGTGTATGTCAGGTCTTTATGCTTCATTCTGTCAAAAGCCGTTCACGATTTGTTCCCCCACAAACAGTTCAATCTCGAACATTCGGTTTCAAAGGGCTATTACTGCGCGTTTGCCGACGAAGAAAAAATTTCCGAAGATTCCATCTCATTGATAAAGAAGCGAATGCAGGAAATTATCACCTCCGATGCGCCCTTTGTCCTGAAGCGTGCGAGGACGGTGGACGCCGTCAAACTGTTTCGCGAGCACGACATGAACGACAAGGCGCTGCTGCTCGAAACGGCGGGTATGCTATATACATCCTACTATGAATTAGACGGTTACATTAACTATTTTTACGGTCGCCTCACGCCGTCAGCCGGTTACATCTATCTTTTCGACGTCGTTTCCTATTTCGACGGACTGTTGTTGCGCGTGCCGCAATCGGATAACGCGCTGGAACTCTATCCTTTAATCAAGCAGGACAAAATGTTTGAAGCGTATAAACGCCACCTGACGCTTCAGCGCGCTATCGGAATCAACAATGTAGGCGATCTGAATCTTGAAGTACAAAAAGGTAATGCTCAGGGAGTTGTCATGGTATCCGAAGCGATGCAGGAAAAACGTATCGCCGGAATCGCCACGAAAATTGCTGAAAATTACTACAATAACGGCACGCGCATCGTGCTGATTTCGGGACCTTCGTCGTCGGGAAAAACGACTTTCTGCAAGCGACTTCAAATTCAACTGATTACCAATCTGTTACATCCGCTGGGAATCTCGCTCGACGACTATTATTTAGACCGGGAAAAAACGCCGCTCGACGAAAACGGGCAGTATGATTTCGAATCGCTGTACGCCATAGACTTGCCTTATTTCAAAAAAGACCTGATGCGATTGCTTGACGGTGAGGAAGTTGCGTTGCCTTCATTCAATTTTGAGACCGGTAAACGCGAATATCGCGGTCATCAACTCAAAATGAAAGAAAATTCGATTTTAATCCTCGAAGGCATCCACGCCCTGAATCCCGAATTGACGGACGCCGTTTCACCCGAATGTCTCTTTAAGGTCTATGTATCAGCGCTTACCACCATTTCGTTGGACGGTCACAACTGGATTCCGACCACCGACAACCGCCTGCTGAGGCGCATCGTGCGCGACTATCAATTTCGCGGCTATTCGGCAAAACAGACGATTTCGATGTGGAAAAACGTGCGCAAGGGCGAGGACAAATGGATTTTTCCGTATCAGGAAAATGCGGACGAAACGTTCAACAGCGCCATGATTTACGAACTTGCCGCCTTGCGTCGTCATGCGGAACCAATTCTGAATGAGGTATTTGAGAACGAGGACGAATTTACGGAAGCCTACCGTCTGCTGCGTTTCCTGAAATATTTCAACTACATCCGCGAAGAAGAATTGCCCGGCACTTCGCTGCTGCGGGAGTTTTTGGGCGGGGGGAAGTTTACGTATTGATGCGGGAGACGGAAAAATCTAAAATCCGAAATTGAAATAGGTGTTGTTTGGAAATAATATACTATTGTTTAGCTATTTCTTAGATCTTCTTCCAACTTTTTCAATTTCAAATTCAATTCCACTTTTTTATTAAATTGCGTACAAGAAATAATCTTCTTTTTTAATTTTTCTATTTCTTTTTCCAGGGAGTAAATATTGGAATTATATAACGACAAGTCGTTTATATTCTTTATTGTACCGTTTGATTTTGGGGACAATTGTCGGCAGAACTCGAAAAAAACGGTATCAATATCTTTTCTTAGCGTAATGATGTATTTCTTTTCCGTTTTTCTGAACCAGGGACTTGTAAATGTCCAGTCAATAACGGATTTTTCTCCGTATAGCGGTGAAAGGTGTTTGGCGGAGGCAGACAGATAAGCAGAATCTTCATAAATAACGATAAAAATAATGGGATAAGGAATTGCTTTGTCAATTATTTCAAGAATACTTTTAATATTTTTCTGCCTTTTGAGTTCGATGCTAAAAATTTGTATCTCATTGATTTCCCTGTATGGCAAATTGGTTGTTTCCTGCGAAAGTTTGTTGCACCATACAATTTTGGCAATATCACCGGTAAACATCGCTTTTTGTTTGCTATTTGTGAAAGGATCGAACGAACTTTTCGGTACAATTTGCCGAACGGACGTGCTATATGGTAAATCAAAAATATCCATTTAACGCACAATAAAAAACGTGATTAACTTGAAATCTTCTATTCCTTTAAATTTTTTTTCCCCGGAAACAGTTCCGCCTGTTTTGAACAGACTCTGTACTGTTTTTTCATCTTCGGTCTGTAAAATGGAATGGATACTTTGTTTTAGCAGTGTGGAATATTTGTCCATTTGGTAATAATCGTTGGTTTCTTTTGTCACTTGTTCACAAAGCTCGCCTATTGACTGGCGTTTACCATTGCACATTAGTCGTATCACATCTAATATTTTCTTTGATTCGAAGTGTTTTAATTGCAGTTCTCCGGAATTTTTAATGTAAACCAGATAGTAAGGATGAAGGCGATTGAGCTTGTCTATATTGACGTTTTCATTTACATTTTTCAAAATAAAAATGACTCCCCGTGGAAAATTTTCACTTGCCGAAACAACAGCGTGCAAGCCTTCAGGAATATTTTTTACGTCCTTATATTCTTTTATAAGATTACTCAAATCTACTCTGAAATCGTTTAATCCCAAATCGGTAATGGAAACACCTTCACGCAAATCTTCCAAATCAATCACTTCCTCTTTCAATTTTTGTAATTGAATTTTGCGGTATTCCAAATCTTTTTCCTCAGTATTCAATACATTATCATCGCCCGTACCCGCCATATTGGCAATAAGCATACGATTTTCAACACGCTGTTTTAAATTGATATAAGTGTCGAGCGTAACATCGGGCCAAAAATTAACAAGGGTAATACTGTCATTTTTTGAACCGATACGGTCAATACGTCCAAAACGTTGAATAATGCGCACGGGATTCCAATGAATATCGTAGTTAATCAAGTAATCGCAATCCTGTAAATTCTGTCCTTCCGAAATACAATCGGTGGCAATAAGCAGGTCTATGGATTCCTGTATGTCGGGATATATTTGAGCCTTGCCTTTCGACAGAGGTGAAAAACAGGAAAGAATGGCGTTCAGGTCGGTTGGTATTTTCTTTTCCGAACAAAGGCGTTGGGACCCGGTAATTAATGCGATATTTACCCCGTATTTCTCCTTTAGATATTGGCTTAATTCTTTATAAAGATATTGAGCCGTATCGGCAAAAGCGGTGAAAATGATTGCTTTTCTATTTCCGGTATTAAATGGCTGCGATATTTTATTTTCTATCAATGACTTTAACTCTTGTAATTTTATATCTTTATCTTTATCAATCGGTTTTGTTCTGTTCAGCAAGTCGTTCAGCAAAAACAAATCGGTGGATAAATCTTCCTCCCATTTGGTTGTATCCATGTCGGCAATATGAATTTTCACCTTTTTTCCGATAATATTTTCTTCATCGCCCCATTCCGATTCCCATTCAAAATTCTCATCGTCTATTTTTGCCTGAATACCTTCATATTCGTTGTTAAAATTGTTCTGCGTGATAGATTTCAGTGCTTTTTCTATTTGTTCAATAATTCCGGTCAGCGTAATTCTAAAAGAATGAACCGAACTTTCAATCCGCTTCAGCAAATTGATTCGCATCAGGATTTGCAAATGCTGCTCGCGGTCTGTCTGCTTCAATCGTCCGCCCTTTCCTTCTTTTACAGTTTTATCATACCGCATTTCATAATATTCCATTTTGCTTGGCAAAACATATTTGAGCGGTGTGTAAACGGATAAATTAAGCAAACCCAATTGATCGGCAATGTAAGCGTATCCAATGCTTTTATCATTTGTCAAGGGGCTTTCGACGGAAACGGGTTTGTTCCGTTTCGGAAACTTGCCAATATCGGTCGTGTCGTAATAATTGGTAATGTGTTTACGGGAACGGGCTATGGTTAGCGAATCCAATATTTCAAAGAAATCGAAGTCAAGCATTGCGAGCAACATTTCGGTGGTTCGCTGCGCAGTTTTCATTTTACTCCATTGATTAAAAGCTTTTTGTGCCTGACTGAATATTTGGTCAATACCTTTTGCCGCGTTTAATTTGCTGTCTATTTCTTCGGGATTCCCCTCGTATGCCAGAGCCAATTGATTGCGCAAATCGTTGAAACGATTGTTTACCGGTGTTGCAGAAAGCATCAATACTTTGGTTTGAATGCCTTCTTTAATGATTCTCCGCAAAAGTTTCTGATAACGGTTTTCTTTACCGGCTACGGTGTTGTTGTTGCGGAAATTGTGCGATTCGTCAATCACCACCAAGCCGTAATTTCCCCAATTTACGGCTTCAAGATTTCGCCCGTTGCTCTCTCCTTTTTCACGCGACAGGTCGGTATGAAACAACACATCGTAGCGAAAACGGTCGCCGGAAAGAATGTTGTTTTTGTCGTTGTGGCGATATGTGTTCCAGTTTGCTTCCAATTTTTTTGGACAAAGCACCAACACATCTTTGTTGCGCATTTCGTAATATTTGATAACACCCAAAGCCGAAAATGTTTTACCCAGTCCCACGCTATCTGCCAAAATGCAGCCGTTGTATTTTTCCAATTTGTTGATGGCGCCAATTACGGCATCTTGCTGGAAATTGTAAAGCATTTTCCAAACAAGCGATTCTTTAAATCCCACCTTTTCGTTCGGAAGATTATCCAATGACAAATCGTCTAAAAAATCGTTAAAAATGTTGTAAAGTGTAACAAAATAGATAAATTCGGGGCTGTTATCTTTGAACGCATTTTCAAAGTAATCACGTACTTTGTTGCTCACGTCGGTCAAATCTTCTTCGTTTTCCCAAATTTGGTTAAACCATTCGAGATATGCCGTACTGTTTGGATAGGGTGTTTGCTGAATTAAAGTCGGGAAACCTTTGCGTTGGGTAAGTCCCAAATCGGAAGTGGTAAAACTGCTTACGCCCGAATAGGCAAATTCTTTCCTGTCTTTGTTTTCAACATAAATCAAGCCATTGAGTGGCGTAGTTCGGTTTTTATTCGACTTGAATGTTACTTTGTCTTTTACCCATTCGGCACATTCTTTGGCTATTGCCCGTTGGTTGAGTTGATTTTTCAGGCGCAATTCAAAATCGCCGCCACAAAGATCGGCTTCGTTGTAAATATGTGGAATGTAAAACTGCCGCGCATCTTTCTTTAGGTTTTCTTCTATGAAAGCAGGCGAGGAAAAGATAAACTGTAATCCGTCAATCTGATTGAGTTCTTTTTTCAGGGCTTCGTAAGCATAAATGGAAAACGAGGCACCCGCAATATGCAAGCGACTGCCTTTGACGATTGTTTGCTTCAAATCGTCAATCAAACGACTATTTACATTATCTATCAGTTTCATTTCAGTTGCACCAATTCCATTAATTTATCGTAACTGTTTACTACGTTATATTTTACTTCCTTGTTGGTAATTTCATCGAAGTGTACTTTGGCGCAATGGATTTTCAGTTTTTCGACATCACGCAAGTCCAATGTCGAATCGGAACCTTTTGTTTCGGCAACAAAATAAATGTGCCGCACTTTTTCCTTGTCGAACACAATTGCCCAGTCGGGAGTGTAATTCCCGACGGGTGTTGTGATATGAAAATTTTTGGGCAATTTGGCATACACCACCACTTCAACCGCCCGCTCCAATGCGCGGGCAAATTCGCTTTCAATTTTTGAGTCGGAGGTGAGTTGGTCGTAGATATGTTTTTTCAATATCAATTCGCTGCGCAGAGCGGTATTGTCGTTGGTAAATACCGTTTTGGCATCGTATTCTTCTTCAATTTTGTGATACACGATGTTGTTAAATATCAAACGTGCTTTCGCTTCGTTGATGATTTTGCTGATTTTTGCGATGAATTCTTCGGGATTCTTACCCAACAAATGGAATTTATCGGCTTTTATTTTTTGTAAAACCGAAACAATTGTGCTTCGTGTGAGATTTGTTCGATTTTCTATTTCACCTACAATGTCGTACACGGTATTGTAGTAGGGATTGCTTTTGAGTTTAAAACGTTCGCTGCCCGATTGTGCGATATGCGTACCGCTATCCAAATCTTCTTTCAAACCCTCTGTCTTTTGCTCGCCCGTTTTAACTTCGTACACCATATCGGCAATGTGTAAATCTTTATTGATAAGACATACACTTTCTTCAATCAATTTCGGTGTATCGAATTGTACTTCATAAATGGATTTCAGATTGATTTTTTTCCACAATTCCTGAAACTCTTTCTTTTTGAAATTCGCATTTGTGGGCAATGAAATTATTTTGCGTGCATCTTCGGGTTTGAATGTCGTTTCGGTATAAATAGATTTCAAAAGAATTGCCACGCTTGCCCGGTATGTTTCCAGGTTTTCGGGTAAAGGCATTGCCGCTTTTTCGATAATTTCTTTGCCTGTAGGCGTAATTTTATCTTCTTCGTCTATAATATCATTTTTGTACAGTAATTTATTGATTTTCTTGGCATCATCTTGTGTCAGGCGGTATTTTTCTCCTGTTGCATTTTCAACCATTTTACTGACAAAGAATTCGACTTCGGCTTTTTGCGGACGGTCTTTGAGTGTAGCGGCAATTTCGCTTTGCAGACCTTTGGCAAATGCCTCGTAACTTTCGGAAGCAATAACAGTGAGAATATTCGTGTTATGCACTTCATCGCCAATCATTTCGTAGTCTAAACGAACGCCGTCTTGATTGACACATAGGCGCATACCGCGCCCAACTTCCTGCCGGCGGCGAATTTCGCTACTGCCTTCGGGATTTTTGAGCGTGCAGATTTGAAACACATTCGGATTGTCCCAACCCTCTTTGAGGGCAGAGTGCGAAAAGATAAAACGCACCGGCTCCGTGAAACTCAACAGCCGCTCTTTGTCTTTCATAATCAAATCGTAAGCCGAAGCGTCGTCCGAATCTTCCTTGCCCCGTTTGAGTTCGGGGTCAACCATTCGCCCTTTGCCGCTTTTCTTTTTATCTATGGCAAAATAGCCTTCGTGAATGCGTTGCGGTTCATCGCGTTCCAAATAGGAAAAATAAGTTGGAAAATAGCCTTTTACAACTTGGCTTGCATCGGTATTGTGTAGATAATCGTTGTATTCCTGTTGGAAAAGGTCTAAGAAATCGTTTTTGGCGTTGTTGTATTCCTCTTGAAAGATTTTGGCATATTCGCCCGGACTTGCATCACCGTTTTCGTCATATATCCGGTAGCGTTCCACCGAATCAATAAAGAAAAGCGAAAGCACTTTTACCCCTTTTTCAAAAAGTTGCTTTTCCTTTTTGAGGTGCGAAAGTACGGTTTCGCGAATTTGCACGCGCCGAAGGGTACTGTCGTTTTGATCATTGAGAATATCGCCTGTGTAAATTTCTTCTCCGCTCACAATGATTTTTTTCTGCGCACCGTTTATCTCTTGAATCGTGATATTTTGATAGGCAGGCATTCCGCCCGAAAGTTCAAAAAGATTGGCTCCCTGTGCTAATTTTTGGCGTACACGCTTAACGCCTTGCGCGCTTCGTTTTTCAAATTCAACGAGTGCCAATGGGTTACCTGAACTCAAAACAACATCTTCCAAATAGAGATAGCCGCTTGTGCCGGTGCTGCTTTTCAGTGAAACGCCTTTTACCTGAATTTTCTTTACCAGGCGTTTGTTGTAAGCATCAAGCGCATCAAGGCGATAGACTTTGTTGTACTCCACGCGGTGGGTTGCCGAATAACGCAAAGTAAACAAAGGCTTGAAATCTTGCATGCTTTCGAGCGTTTTGGCACCGTCAACCGATTGCGGTTCATCAATAATCAAAATCGGATTGGTTTGCGAAATGATTTCAATCGGTTTTCGCGTGCCGAATTGGTCGAGTTCCTGATAGATGCGGCGGGCATCGGCTCCACGTGCGTTGAACGCTTGCGTATTGATAATCATCACGCTGATGCGGCTATCGGATGCAAAGTTTTCTATATCCTGCGGACTGCTCGAATTATAGATAAACGGTGCAATTTTGTGTCCGTACAACTCCTGAAAATGGTCTTGCGTGAGTTGAAAGGATTTATACACGCCTTCGCGAATGGCAATACTCGGCACTATCACAATGTATTTGCTCCAACCGTATTTTTTGTGCAGTTCGTACATGGTTCGGATATAGGTATAAGTCTTTCCGGTACCGGTTTCCATTTCGACGGTTAAATGGTAGCAACCGCTTCCGGCAGGACGTTCTATACGTTCGCTTTCACGTATCTCATTTCCGTTTTGTATTTTGCGTATATTCTCCAGAATATGATTTTCCGGAATCAGTATCGGGCTATTGCGATAGCCGATATCTTCAAATACATCTTTTTCAAACAGTTCCGTTTCACCTGCTGCTGCCTGTTTTGCACGGCGAATAATCTCCCTGCTGCGTTCCAGCGTAAAGCGGTTGGTTTTCAGTGGCTGCCCATCGAAACAATCAACCACCGCCCGGACGGCGTCTTTCTGAAATTGCTGCTCTTTGAATTGGAGTTTCATAGGCTTTTCTCAGTAATTTTTTCCAACTTTTCTATCCATTCTTTAAAATGGGGGCATTTTTCCTTCAAACCGGTAATCCCGACTTTACGGGTTACAAATTCTCCTAATTTGGGTTTATCATAATGATGCTTCAATTCAAAAGTCTTGATAATCTGTTTTGATGGAGCTGTTTCAGGATTTTTATTTATTTTTTCCGGATTTCCTCCATATTTTTCCAATACTTTGCCTAACTGTCTAATTTCTTTCGTCATATCAGGATAATCCACCAATAAATGTTCTAAACCACAAAATACTAATGCCTCAAATTCGTGCAACTGAATGTATGGAATAAATCGTGCAAAATGTATGTCTTTACTAAATTCTTTTTCCAGTTTCAGAACAGAAGCATAACAATCACTTGTTTGATTTGCATCTTCATAACCCGGAAAATCATTTGGAAGTGCATAAAAATCAAACATCGTTGTAAAATAATGTGTTTCGTGTGATTTTGAGCTATGCTGCTTAATCCAAAGAGATAAATCGGTTTTTGCCTGCTCGTAACTTATCATTCCGCCACGAATATTTTTCTTCCTGTTTGTAACTAGAAGTTGTGTTTTGACGACTATATCCAAATTTTTCAGGGAAGGTTTAAGGACATTTTGAGCAAAACGGTCTTCTGTTTGTCCTTCACACAATATATTTAAAATCACTTGGCTCATTATGGTCGTCCTCCCAATACATTTTTATCCCACAATTCGCTTAGAGAATAATTTCCCAACCAATCCGCCAATTCTATTTCGTTTAGTTTTCGGGCAACCGTTGATTCGCTTTCCTCGTCGCGTTCGATAATTGTTATTTGATTTGCTTTAAATTCATCAACCAATCCGGGCGATTGTGTAGCTACAATGATTTGCGTACTTTTCGAAGCCTCTTTGATCATCTCTGCTAATTGAGTTATCGCGAAAGGGTGTAAACCCAATTCAGGTCCGTCAATGAGAATCACATCCGGCATCGTCTTTTTAGGCTGCAACAGCAAGGTCGCCAATGCGATAAATCGGATTGTTCCATCAGAGAATTGTTCGGGCAACAGGATATAATCATTGGGAGATTTGTCTGTCCATTTGAGCATAATATAACCCCGCTCATTCGGGACAAGATAAAAATTGTTGAATTGTGGCATAATTTGCCGAATGTAACTGACAATTCGTTGATAATTCGTTGAATAATTGATTTTTAAAGAATAAAGAAACGAAGCCAGGTTATTTCCTTCCGACTGAAAATAATCGGAAAATTCAATGCGTGAAGATTGCCGGATAGGACTTTCTGCCGAAGAATCGTGAAACTGATATACTTTGCAGTTTGATAAGATTTTATGAATAACTTTCGCTGTTTGATCGCTATTGTTTATCAAGCCGGATTCTTTAAAATCGGAACTTAGGAGAATGGTTTGTTTACCACGTTCTTTTCTCCCCCATACAATTTCTTCAGAAGTAATAATAAGCCTGTCAGGACTTGCATGTGTAAGCTTAAAAGTATAATCATTGGTATGCGTTTCATTTTCAAAGCACATTTTGCCGGTAATCAATGATGTCTGTTTTGAACCGTAATACAAGAATACTTGTCCCGTCCCGGCTTTTTCGACAAAGAGTTGAAGATTGCCTGACATCATATAATTTAGCATTTTGAAAAAACTGATAATATTGCTCTTCCCTGAGCCATTAGCGCCAAGTAAGATATTAATATTCCCCAAATCTATAGTCAAAGGTTTTTGAGAAGAAATAGACTTGAAACCGCTTATTGTTACGGTCATTAACCGTTCATTTTTATTTGTCGCCATTTTTTATTTTTTATTTCACATCACTTTCATTTCTGTCTCCGGACTTAACTGTTTCAACAATTGCTGAACGTTGATTTTTGCCGTGTCGTTGGCAAAACCGCTGTCACGGAACACTACGCGCAAGGGCTTTTCTTTGGCTATTTCTTTGGCAAAGGTCTCGTCAATGCCTGTGTCGAAACAGGCAAAAAGTGAATCTTGCGCTACTTTGAAAACTTGCTTGCCGAGTATCGTTTCTCGCTCTATTTTGTACGAAAGCGGAAGTCCCCAATCGAGCATCACTTGCGCCAAAAGGTCGTCTGCCGAGCGATCGGGCTTGATATTGTCGGCAAACAAATCCAAAATTTCCTGTTTGTAGTCTTGCGGACGGTAATAGACGTCTTGCATATTGCTTGAATCCAAACGATAAACACGAAAACCGTAATCTTGCGTATCTTCAAAATCGGCGAACATACCGTCTTTTTCGGCTTTCGCCCGTTTTTCTTCTTTTACTTTGTTGGCAGCTCTGCGAATGCGTTCTTTGCCGATTTCGCAAATATTCTTGTATCCCGCTTTGTAGGCTTCACTGTTCTCATCAGTCTGTTCAGGGAGTTGCACCATAATGTATTTGCGATTGCCGTTGTTTTCGCCGTTGAGTTGCATTACAGCATGGGCAGTTGTGGCAGAACCGGAGAAGAAGTCAAGAATGATGTTGTTGGACAAATCAATCTTTTCTATCAAGTATCTAATCAAATCTACTGGTTTTGAAAAATTAAAAATATTTTCAAATCCTAAAACTCTTAAAAGTTTAGCACCTTGCGTACTTGAAAAAGTATCAATGACTCCAAAAGGTCTTTGAGTTCTATCAATAATATTTCCCTCATTGTCCGCATTTAAATATTGTTTTGTGTACACAGTCCAAATTTCATCTCTATCTTTTTTTATTACGATATAGTCGTTTTCTATTCCCCACTCAAATTTAGCTTTTGACCATCGCCAACAAGCCTTTTGCCCTTTATTGTTGTCTTTTGGCATTATCTCTGTCTCATCAGGTGCTACGATTGCATAATCTAAACTACTTGAATAATGTATAGAACCCATACCTAATTTTTGCAAATAGTATTTTCCTCTTGTTTGTAAGTGTTTATCTTGCTCCTTATATCTATCTTCATTTCCAATGTTATCGCCTATAATTTCAATATTTTCTAACATTCGTGAGTAAACCAATATATGTTCGTGCTTTATTCTAAAATATTTGCTATCAGAACTTCCGCCTCCCTCTTTATTTGTCCAAATCAAATCTGCCACAAAATTCATTTCCCCAAAAATCTCATCACAAACCTTCCTTAAATTATGCACCTCATGATCATCAATCGAAATAAAAATCACCCCGTCATCCCTCAAAAGATTTCTCGCCAATTTCAAACGCGGATACATCATACTCAGCCAATCGGAATGATAGCGTCCGGAAGTT
>JAITMT010000175.1 GCA_031277235.1 Tannerella sp. | reverse complement strand
GGATGGAACGGCGCCGGGATGCTGACCTACGTGCGGCGTCCCGACAACCGCGAGATAACATTCCGCTACGACGCCCTCGGCAGGCGCATCGAAAAGCGCTCCGGCCACCGCGTCACGCAGTGGGTATGGGACGGCAACGTCCCGCTCCACGAAATCCGCGAATCGCACACTCCCTCCTACTCCGAAGAACGCGGCAGCTTCGACATCATCGCCAAAGACCCCGCAATCACATGGGTATTCGAAGAAGGCACGTTTGTCCCCGCCGCAAAAATCGCCGGAAAGGAAAAACTCTCCATCGTCTCCAACTACATGGGCACGCCCGAAGCCATGTACCGCGACGACGGCGAAACGGTCTGGACCTGCGAACTCAACTCCTTTGGCAAGGTGCGCAACTTCAAGGGACAGTACAAGACCGAATGCCCGTTCCGCTATCAGGGACAGTACGAGGATGCGGAGACGGGGCTGTATTACAACAGGTTCAGGTATTATTCGCCGGAGGAGGGGATGTATTTGAGCCAGGATCCGATAAGGTTAAATGGGGGACTAAATCTTTATGCTTATGTTGAGGATACAAATGGTTGGATAGATGAATTTGGACTACAGGGAGATTATCATCAAATGCCTCGAATTCCTGGCTACCAAAGACATCATATTATACCTCAATCTATGAAACATCCTTTATTAGATAGATTAGGCTTTGATGTTCATCAAAGTAGAAATATAATACAGTTACCTACAAGTGCTGATGTAGATCCCACACGAACAGTGCATTTGGGTCCGCATAACTCTGATTATGATAAACTGATAAAAGACCAATTAGATGTAATTGATGCGTTAGATGCAAGCGATGATATAAAACGAATGCACTTGAATGATGTAATGGAAAATGTGGGAGATGATTTGCGAAATAAACGAATAAAATTAAATTGTAATTAGATATGAAAGGGTATATTTTAAGTACTATTAAAAATACACATGATTGGGTTGCATATGATAACGACCTTTCGATAGACTATAAGGAGTTTTTGAAAGGACGGCTTTTTACCGAAAAAGAATTGCCCCTTTTTTATCATGTCCAAAAAAAATCAAATTTGAATAAGATAAAGTCTTCAATAATATTAGAATCTTCTGGTGCACCACTTATAAATAAACCCCTGAAAGAAGTGTTGGAAGCAAATACGAAAAAGTCACAATTTTTTGATGTCGAATTATATTGTGATAGTGAAAAGATAGAAGGTTTTTATGCTTTAAATGTAACTTGTAAAATACCTTGCGTAGATATTGAAAAGAGCGAATATAGGCTTATGAATTTTGATGTACATAATCCCAATTATATGTTTTACTATATGAAGTTGAAAGAAGATATTTTCACAGATGGTATTGATCATGATATTGTTATTTGTGAAGAAATGTCACGCTACTTGATAGTAAGCGAGAAAATTAAAAAAGCTTTATTTGAAGCAAAATTAAAAGGATTGCAATTTAGTGATAGTATTGACATGACACCGCAAAATAGAACTGTTTATGAGATTATTATGTAAGTATTTGTGTTTAATGTTTCCGCTAGCGCCGATTTGAAATCAGTGCGTCCAACGAATACACACCGGTTGCAAACCGGCGCGAGCGGAAAAAATAAAAGAAGAATTAGCAGAAGGTAAAAAATTTAAATGTAAATAAAATGGATACATTATTTGTTATTGAGCAACTTAAACAATGTTTTACGGATTCAGAAAAGATATTTAGTTCGTTGGAAAATAATATAAAAACATATACTAACGGTTTTTGGGGAACAACTCTTCTTATAGAACAAACTCCTTTTGATTTTGAACGCAGTAACATAAAACGGGGAAAAAAAATGATGAAGCCTCCCAAAAACAAGGCAAACAAGTTTTTCCATATTCAAAATGAAGAAGGAACTGTAGTCGCAATTTTTGGTTATGCTGAACATTATGAATATCCGGACATCTACATTTTCTTTCAAAGAAGTCATGAGATCGAAACGATTTATACATTTGATATTCAAAAGAAAATGTCCTCTGTTCAGCGTAATTTTATTAATAGGAATAAAATATTTGCTTCTATTTTGCTACAAAAAAAAGGCAATTATATTGCAGAAACATATTATTATGATGAATTGGACAGACTTTATAAAATAGAACGAAAACATAAAGATGAGGTATATTTTAAAGATACAATTTTTTTCCCAGATCATATTTATTCTACCTACTTCATATTGGAATACTCAAAGGAAGATAGGCTACCCAATAAAATATTTTGGAATGCACCACGAAGAGAGAGTAAACAAATTTGGCCGTGATGATTATGATGTAAATTCCGATGCAAATCATAACAAAAAATCAAACTAAACGGTGCGAATTTTTAAATAGCGTTCTTTGAAATGTTGAAAATAGAAAAGTCTGAAACATGAATAGTTTGAAAAACAGGCATAATACAAGAAAAATCACTACCTTTGCCCCATGCAAAAAGTATTTTTGATATTACTGCTGGCTATTAACTGCCTTGCCGGTCGGGGTGACGGTATCGGTTATTCCCGCGACGGCACGTCGGAGATACGCCTCCCCGACAAC
>JAITMT010000133.1 GCA_031277235.1 Tannerella sp. | reverse complement strand
CTTACGGAATTAAAAAATGCCACATTCTTCAACGGTTTGAACATTTCATCATCAAGATAGGGTTTAACGTCGAAGATTCCTTCTTCGCCATTCAAAAACCATATATGCAGTGTATAATTTTGTTCGGGCTTTACGTCAGCAACTCTTGGATTCATTTTTTTCAACTTAAAGGTTTAATCTTAAATAACACTTCTCCTTTTACCGCCAAATACCAGTTAGCCATCAAGTCTTCCTGATTAATGATGATCCAAGCTTTTACGAGTTGAATCTTTTTATCCGGCAGATTCCCTTCTAAAAGTTCACCGTCAGGAATGGAAAATACAGCTTCATCATCCTGATATTCAACATGAATATGAGGCAAATGATGCTTTTTATTATCTTTTGCATACATATAAACAATCAAACCGTAAAACATTGAAATTGTCGGCATAATCAAAATTCCAGTTACTTTTCAGTCACAAAATTAAACAATACTTCCTTTTGCCTGATTTTCTTTATATCCACATCGCGGTCTGCCCACATTCCGAAAGATTGGGAAAAAGGCTCTTCCCTAACTGTTTTTTTCTTAGCGGAAACCGTTCTGATTTCCGTCTCAATCCCCCATGATTGGAGAAATATAACGATGGAATTCAGTTTTTTCCGATCTATCCTGTTTTTCAAAATCAACTCTGTCATATCCTTGCGTTTTTATAAATATTTTTGCCGCAAATATACGGATTTATTGAGAATAGTCAAGCGTGTACGGATAATTTTTCATCCGTAGCAATGTATTTGCAATTCGTATGGATAGGAAATGTAGCCGTCATCCCGAACAGAATGCAGTATTTGAAAAGGATGGGAGATTGCAGGTATATAAAAAAACGTAACACGATTGCATAGTCGTGTTACGTTTTTTCTCATTATTCATTGTTCATTGTTCATTATTCATTGAATAATAACCTTATACGCCCCTCCGCCCTGCAACGTCACGATATACACCCCTTTGGGAAGCGTTTCGGAGAGGAGGCCTTCCTGCAGGTCGATACGTTTGACTAACAGGCCATCGCTTGAATAGATATTAGCGACGTCTGCACGTGCAACACGTATATATAATGTATTGCCGTGAGACCAGACGGCTGCCTTGCCAATCCATTCGTTTCCGACCGGGCCAAGCACTTCGGGGCCGATATAGATATAGACCGGCTGCGAAACGGTGATGACGACCACTCCCGCTTTATGAATCGTTATCGTGCTGCCGCTGACGGAGGCAATGCTTGGGTCAGACGAGGTATAGGTCACGGGCAAGCCTGACGAAGCCGTTGCACCCGGATCGAATGGCGTATCGCCCAATGTCTTGGTGATGTTGGCGGATAAGGGAAGGACAATGACCTGGGCAATGTGATGTTCAATCAGTTACTCAGTAATATTGATAATATAGAGTTATGGGCGGAGACCGACAAAAAGGAAAACAGGGGTGACTTCAAACTGTATTACAGCGCTGTCCATCCTGAAAACAATTTTATACTGATGAAAAATGGAGCCGACACGGTGGTAGCCATCAGCTATATGCCGTCAATTTTTTTTACCTCCAACCCCGCCTTTTGCGAAGAAACGGAGAAATGGATCGAAAGCATCATTAACGAATCCCTACTGATCATCGGATCATCTACAAAGTAACGCCTAATGTTCCTCCAGAATCAACAGACAAAGATTGACAGCCTGCGGACAAGACTGCTCGATGTCTCTATGCGAAAAGTCCCCGAAGACTTATCGCACTTCGGGGACTTTCATTCAATGATTCGGACGGTTAAGCTATTTTATCCGTGGAACGGGTCGATTTTCTTACGCTTCTACTCGTTAGTATATCAGCATATCAGTGTTTTACAATAATCTGATACATTTCCGGTTTGGCATTAACGCCATCGTAAACATGCAGATAATAAGTGCCATTGGGCAGACCCGATACGTCGAACTGTGCGCCGGATTCGCTTTTGGTAACGGTTTGCCGCAATTGGGTTCCCTGACCGTCGTAGAGACGGATATCAAATGATTGATCGATGCTCCTTGCACTTCCAGCTACTTTTGAACTTATATCTATATGCAGTACATCCGAAACAGGGTTGGGGTAATATGACACACGATAATTACTGGTAGCCTGGATATAAAGATATTGGTATGGACCGCAACCACATGTATTACAAGCCCGAAGCGATAACTTTGAGGATCCAGGAACATTAAAATAAATATTTACATAATTGCCATAGGTATACATCGGATTGGCCGGATCGGATTGCCATGACCATTCATAACCGGTGATCGCATGCCCGGTATAATTCTGAATACCGGCATTGTAGGTCACAGACTGACTGCTTACTGGAACTGATGCCGGACCTGATATTGTTGGAGCAGGAGGAGCACCTACCCAAACATCTAACCTCGCGACTTCAGTTCCATTAATATTGTTTATACTCACCCAGCCACGGCCATCAGTACCCGATTTGGTGAAAGTCACAGAAGGTCCGGATCCATTGCGACTCAGATTTGGACTTTGATTCCAAGTAAATCCAGTCGGTGCATTGTTTACAGAAAAAGTAGCTGATGAACAGACATAAGCAGGCCCTATAATCATTAGTATAGCTTTTCCAGCAAGGGTTTGAACATTAGAATTGGTTGGATCCAGCCAATTGCTCAACCGAGAACTATTTGTCCCTCCCCCTGTCCATGAAACATCAAAACGTCCATAATATCCTATTGCATTTGGAGGACAATTTGCAACACCAGCACCTAATTGCCCAACAACTCGATTACTTTGATTTAACAAAGGAGAACCTGATGAACCTTCCTCTACAGCTCCACTATAAAAATTTACTTTCCAAAAGTTATTGGCATAAATAATCAAATCTCCGGTTGAATTCAATGTACTTGTTACATTTGTTATTGAATTACTGAGAGATATTTTTTTTTGAGCTCCATTTGGATGATGAATTCCCGCTCCACTCGAAGCGGCAGTACCGGTTCTATCCCAACCTAAAAAATAAGGTACTACATAAGTATTAGAGATTGGACTTTCGGTCAACTGTAATAACATAAAATCCGATTCGGTTCTTCTTGATAACAGAGATGATCCTGCTGTTGATAGGAGATTATCTCTATTTACATCACTACCGCATGTTGGTGCTTCATAATTCCAAAAGAAAACATATTGGTCGAAATTAACATTATTTACAAAACAATGATTTGCCGTTAAAAATGTAAGTCTATTATCATTAGCTGTTGTATTGAGAAGCGAGCCAGTACAAATATAACTTCCAAATACCATAAGTGCGATTGCATTTTTTTCTTGTTTATAATTATCTCCTTCTGGACAATTTATATCATTATGGCATGTCAAAACTGTAATATCGTGTCTTGACTGATACTCCTCATTTACTATGTCGTAAAGATATCGATATCCACTTATAACTTGAATAATCGAAATTTCTCCTTCATCAATAATGCCAGCTGGTACAAAATATTCTAAAACAATACTATTTGAATACAATAAACCGGTAGCAAATCCCAAAATTTTATCTTTGTCACCTTTATTGTTTTTAGAAGTAAAAGCACCCATGTACTGCTTTTTATCCGCAGTATAGATAAAGAATTTTGCCCCATCGGGCAACCAAAATTTATCGTATAATAAATTCAACGAAAGTGCATCCGGACTCTCTATTTTCAATGTCCATAACCGACCACCATCCGATGTGTTTTGCCATAAACCTGAATTAGATAAATCCAGTCTAACGTCATGAGAAAAACCAAAACGTACCGGAACTCCAGCAGATTCATTCCTTTTATCTTCTCTATTGATTGCTTCAAAATCCAAATGAGGCAATGTTACTGTTAAAAAAGTAGATTGACGCGAGGCTTCATCTACATTTTTATTCTAACTGTAAGGAGTTTCATTTGTACTAAGTTGCGCGTTCAAAACGCAAACGAAAATCCCTAAAAACAAACACGTTAATATTATTCTTTTCATATTTGTAAAAATTTTAAATAAAATATTCTAAATAACTTCAAATTCAGCGCATAATTTATATGTACCTACATTATGCAGACTATATTGGCGTATAATTCGATATCGCCCTTTTTTCCCTTTATTCAAATCTTTAACCAAGGTATATAAAGTTCGTGAAGATATGAACATATCATCAGTATAAATATCACCGGCAGTAAGGAAATAGCCTATTAAAATGGGTAGTTCATCACTTGGTATCTTTTTCCACGTATTTTTTTCATAAAATTCCAGAGAAAAGTTAGCTCCCCAATTCAATTCATGTGAAGTTTGGTTTTCAATTATCAATAAGTTTGTAGACTGACTTGATACTCTATCCGGTACAAACTTCATCAAAATAAATTCATTATCGTTTATTTCAATAACTCCGCATTCCTTGATCTCAGAATCACTAGGTTCCAATTGATCTTGACATGAAAAACAAACCATAAACAACACAAATATTATTTTTTTTATTTTTATCATATTATTTTTATTCTATATTAAATGATTATCAATATTTTACACGTTTTTTAGAAAGTATTTTTTACGTTTTCCCATTTATGAGGGACAATTGTGATGTAAGCTTGCACGGCCTCCAGTAACAATAATCCTTTATGATGATTTTTTGCGACATTCATTTTACATGAATTTAAAATTCTTAATAGATTGATGCAATAACTCGCAAAAACGTTGCATGGCGTCAGTCCCGATAAACAGCAAAACCACGATACCGTTGGCCATCTGTCAGTGGGCAGCGTTCGCATACCGACTGTTGACGCACTAATGCTCCGTTTCGCTGTCGTTAAAGAGAGCAGGCAAACCGGGAGAAGCGCTAAAATTTGCAATTTAAAATTGACCATTTTCTTGTTCGTTTATAAATTCGCTGCAAAGGTAAGGCATAAAAAAATCTCCGTAAAATCGATTTTTGCAACTGATTTTTAAAAAGTTGCAAAAAATGCAACTCGGAGGCTTTTCCGAAAATTTATTTGCAAAAAATGCAACTCATGTTCCCCTTCACGAAGTTTTTTGCATTTTTCGCGAAAAAAAGTTTGGCGATTCGCGATTTTCGCGAAAAAAAGTTTTACATTTGTTGCCTTATTAATTTCAATAAAAAAACAGCTATGATACAGATAATGTTATTTGATGAAATCCGAAAAAGGATTTCATCGTAGAATTGAACCCTCTCAATATAGAAGCCCGTTATTCTGAATACAAAGAGGACATTGCAAAGAGGCTCACTCCTGCAAAATGCGTTAAGTTACTTAATCATACAAAAAAGATACGGCAATGGACAAAAGAGACGATATTATCAACTTAGTAAGGCAGTTCAAACAACTGGTTGCAGAAAGTAAATTTCCGATGCAGATAGAAAAAGTTTATCTTTTTGGTTCGTATGCAAAAGACACACCTCAAGAACACAGCGACATAGACGTGGCTTTTATTGTCGCTACGTTCAAGGGCAATTTTTTCAAAATTATTCCGCCATTGTGGAAATTACGCCGACAGATAGATTTTCGCATTGAGCCGCATGTTGTTGCACGCGACACCGATTACGCAGGCTT